>DAOMAH010000235.1:0-3420 GCA_035426725.1 Acinetobacter sp. | reverse complement strand
TATAAAATCACCACCAAAGATATTGTTTTAGATATTCCATCACAAGAAGTCATCTCTAAAGATAATGCGGTTTTGGTCATGAATGCTGTGGCGTATATCAACCTGACCACGCCTGAAAAAGCAGTCTATGGTATTGAAAACTATACATGGGCGATTCAGAATTTGGTACAAACTTCATTGCGTTCAATCGTCGGTGAAATGGACTTAGATGATGCCTTGTCTTCTCGTGATCATATCAAGGCAAAATTAAAAGCTGCTATTTCAGATGATATTGCGGATTGGGGGATTACCCTTAAAACCGTTGAAATCCAAGATATTCAGCCATCTCATACCATGCAATCTGCAATGGAAGAACAAGCTGCAGCTGAACGTCAACGTCGTGCGGCGGTCACTAAAGCCGATGGTGAAAAGCAAGCGGCTATTTTAAGTGCAGAAGGTCGTTTAGAAGCGTCTCGTCGTGATGCCGAAGCGCAAGTCGTGTTAGCTGAATCTTCTCAACGTGCGATTGAAATGGTAACGACTGCGGTCGGAGACAAAGAAATACCAGTGGCATATTTATTGGGTGAACAATACGTGAAAGCCATGCAAGATTTATCTAAATCAAGCAATGCGAAAACAGTCGTACTTCCTGCTGATGTAATGAATGCGATTCGCGGTATTATGGGTAAACACTAAATCTAGCTTCTATAAAATAAAGCAGCGTTTTAGCTGCTTTATTTTTGAGCCTACTTCATAGATTCTGAAGTCAGGTAAGAATCAACTTTTTCGCGCTAATAAAAATTGAGCAATCGCAACCAGTTCTTTGGCATCTTCGCCAAAATACGCCAAAGCCTCGAAAGCTTGATCATGCAAGGTTTGTGCATAGGTCTGTGCTTGTACCAGACCCATCAAGGCGGGATAGGTCGACTTTTGCACTTGCTCATCCTTACCTGCTGTTTTACCTAAAGTTTCAGTGCTGGCGGTAATATCTAAAATGTCGTCTTGAACTTGAAATGCTAGACCAATACTTTGCCCAAACTGGCGTAGTTTAGGAATCGCTTGATCTGTGCCCGCAAAAATCGTCACGGCACCCATCATAATTGCGGCTTGAATGAGCGCACCTGTTTTATTACGGTGAATATTTTCCAATTCAGTTTGATCGACTTGTTTACCTTCGGCTTGTAAATCCAACACTTGACCACTGACCATTTTTGAACTGGCGGTAGCTAAAATCTGCATTTGCTTCAACACAATCGAAGCTTCTGTTCCCTGCCCTTGTTCATCGAACAAACGACTACCCAAAACTTCAAATGCCATCGACTGTAAAATATCACCTGCCAATAAAGCAGTATCTTCCCCAAATGCCACATGACATGTCGGTTGCCCACGACGCAATAAATCATTGTCCATGCATGGTAAATCGTCATGTGCCAAGGAGTAGCAATGAATCAATTCGACCGCAACCGCTGCACGGCGTACTGCCGCAAAATTCGGATTAGACTTCAACGAAGCAGTCGCGTAGCACAACGCAGGACGAACACGCTTTCCACCTAACATCACCGCATGGTGAACGGCTGATTTCAGCGGTTCTGGAAGTGAGAATGCAGCTAAGGCAGTCAATAAATCTTGTTGAATACGTTGTTGAGCTTGTTTTAAGACATCCGCATTAACTTGAGAAATAGATGACACAATCGCCTCACAAAAAGCTGAGTAGGTATAAATATAAAATGACTAGAATTGCTCGAATCGCACCAACATCATAGCATCACAATTAAACTGAAGTCTCTCTTTTCAAAAGAGAGACTTCATGTGATTTTTAGAAACTATCTGCGGGTACACGTACCCAACCTTCCATCAATACACGTGCACTACGACTCATGATGGCTTTTTTCACGGACCATTTACCACAAATCAATTCAGCCTGTGCTCCGACACGCAACGTGCCAGATGGATGACCAAAACGAACGGCTTCACGTTCACCGCTACCAGTGGCTAGATTCACCAAAGTGCCAGGAATCGCAGCTGCTGTGCCAATTGCGACCGCAGCCGTGCCCATCATTGCATGATGTAATTTGCCCATCGACAACGCACGTACTAATAAATCGACATCAGCCGCATCTACATTTTTACCACTAGAAGATGTATAGCTTTTCGGTGCTGAAACAAAGGCTATTTTTGGCGTATGTTGACGTGCTACTGCTTCTGAAATGTCTTTAATCAAGCCCATCTGCACTGCACCATAGGCACGGATTTTTTCAAAACGCGCTAAAGCAGCTGTATCCGAATTGATATGATCTTGTAATTCTGTGCCTTGATACCCAATATCTTCTGCGTTAAGGAAGATGGTCGGAATCCCTGCATTGATAAACGTGGCTTGAAATGTGCCTACATCGGGAACGACCAATTGATCAACCACATTTCCTGTCGGGAACATATCACCGCCCTCTTCCCCATCATCGGCAGGGTCAAGAAATTCAATTTGTACTTCTGCGGCGGGGAAAGTCACACCATCTAACTCAAAATCACCTGTTTCTTGCACCTGACCATTGCTTACGGGTACGTGTGCAATAATGGTTTTTTGAATATTTTTCTGCCAAATTCGTACGGTACAGATGCCATTCTCAGGAATACGGTCAGCATCCACCAAACCGTTTGAAATCGCAAATGAACCCACAGCAGCGGTTAAGTTGCCACAATTGCCACTCCAATCCACCACAGCTTGGTCAATCGAGACCTGTCCAAACAAATAATCAACATCGTGATTTGGCTGTGAACTTTTCGCCAAAATAACGGTTTTACTAGTGCTCGAGGTTGCACCGCCCATGCCATCAATCTGTTTTCCATAAGGGTCGGGGCTACCAATTACACGCAACAATAGTTGATCACGTGCTTTGCCTGCAACTTGTGCCGTTTCAGGTAAATCATCCAGTTTGAAAAATACCCCTTTACTGGTACCACCACGCATATAAGTGGCTGGAATTTTAATCTGTGGCACTGAGCTCATGTCAATTTGTTCCTTTATTGGTTTTTTGCTGCAAATAACGCTGAGTTTAAGGCCACAGCTCGATAAGCACAAATCGTACATTCATTTTTTAACGTCGAATGAAAACGAAATAAAACAAACTATGGTTAATATCTATACATTTAAAGGGCTTTCAAGCATAGCGAAAGAATTAAAGTTGAACGATGTTCAAATCAACAAATACCGCCAATTATTTATCGAATGATAAAATATTAAATTAAAATAACATTTACAAACAAAACTTTACCAATACAAGTCATGCAATTGACTAGGTTAAAATCTCACAATCTATTAGAATAATTTCTATATTACTGTTGAGTTTCGCCTCTTGAATAACGATTCCTCTCAACTCCAACGCGGGTTACAAAACCGCCATATTCAACTCATTGCCATGGGTGCGCGATTGGTACGGGCTTATT
>DAOMAH010000234.1:0-3423 GCA_035426725.1 Acinetobacter sp. | reverse complement strand
ATTCATCTACATCAAAAAATAAAATTGCAAACTTTTGATTCAAACCAAAAGCCATAGGAAATAACAGTATAAAATAAACAGAAATAAATAGATGACCCTTCTTAAGCTTTTTTATGTCACTACCATCTGCTTGAGGATATAACCAACCCATCCACCATGCAACGAACCAAGCAGCAACAAACATATAAAAACTTAAAAACTTCAACCCATTATAACCTTCAACAGTAAAAACCTGTATAAGCATAAAACTGCTATACAAAATCAATCCAAAAATTATTACCTTATAATATTTCATAAATTACCCATATAAAACTAAACACCATAATCTCACCGCAAACTTTAATTTATTTAATTTTTTAGGTCTCACTTTTTCCACTACATTAAATAAACTAAAAGTCTGGTTTACATAATTTACTACACCATTGATTTGATCCATATAATTCATAAGCTCAGGTGTTTTCTCTGCTTGTAGTAGTTTTACTGTTCGTGATGATTTAAAACCATCAAACTGGAAATAAAATAGTAGCAAAAGACTCTCATCTTTCAATCTTTGTACTTCGATGAGTTGATCTTTGGAATTTGATGTTGTGCAAAATTTTAATTCCCCATAGGAGAAAACATTACTTTATGTTATAAATATTTTTATAGGCATGTTTTTTGCTTATTTTGCATAAAGGAATCGTATGAAGCTATCTGTTGGGTTGAAAGTTGCGAATAGTCTTTCGTTGACGCCTCAATTACAGCAAGCAATTAGGCTTTTACAACTTTCAAGCTTGGAACTAGAACAAGAAATTCAAATCCAACTTGATAGTAATCCACTTTTAGAAAAAATTGAAGATCAAAATACAGTTGAAAGTTTATCTACACTTGAAGATAAAGAATCGGCAGATTTAACCACAGAAATAAATGCCGACCATCTTCCCAATGATTTACCTGTAGATACAGAATGGGATGACATCTATACGCATCAATCTACCGCCCTTGGGTCGCCTGAATATGAAGAACGAGAAGATAATCGACAGGCTGAACTGAGTTTAAAAGAACACATTTTGCAGCAAGTGAATCTGCTTCATTTTTCCATGGTCGATAAATTAATTGCCTATTGTTTGGTTGATTCTTTAGACGATAAAGGTTTTCTGGATGCAGAACTGGACGATATTTTGCAGGCAGTGAGTCGATTATTGCTTGAAATAGATCATGATGAAGAAGTCGAGCATGATGAAATTATCGTCGTTCTAAAACATATTCAACGTTTAGACCCGATAGGTGTGGGCTCTCGTAATTTGGCAGAGTGTTTAAGCATTCAATTGGACGCACTCAACCAAAATATTACCTATGTAGCTGAAGCAAAATGTTTGCTCAAATGCTATGAACTTTTGATTTCAAATGATTTAAATAAATTACTTAAGCAAACGGGTTTGTCTAAAGAACAACTCAAAAGTGCAATTGATGTATTAAAAACCTTGAAGCCGTATCCCGGTTTGGAATTTAATCAGCAAGAATCTGAATATCAAGTGCCCGATGTGGTGGTGGCGAAAAAAAATCAACATTGGAAGGTGCAACTCAATCCTGACATCTTACCGAAGTTACGTGTCAATTCGTTTTACTCCAGCATGATTCGTCGAGCCGATCAGAGCGATGATAATGTCTATTTACGCAATCAGATGTTGGAAGCGAAGAACTTTATCAAAAGTATTGATGAGCGCCATAAAACTTTATTGAAAGTGGCAACCTGTATTGTGGAACATCAGCGTGCCTTTTTAGAGCAAGGGCCAGAAGCAATGAAACCGCTTATCCTCAAAGACGTGGCGGATGAAGTGGAATTGCATGAATCGACTGTTTCACGCGTGACCACCAATAAATACATGCTCACGCCACGTGGTTTATTTGAATTAAAATATTTTTTCTCAAGTCATGTCGGTACATCGACAGGCGGTGAAGCGTCATCTACTGCCATTCGCGCCATGATTAAAAAGCTGATTGCGAATGAAAATCCATGTAAGCCATTGTCAGATAATGCAATTGCTGAGATGTTGAAAAAAGAGGGGATTGAGGTGGCGCGACGGACGGTTGCAAAGTATCGTGAATCGTTACATATTCCATCATCTTCTGAAAGAAAAGTCTTGATCTGAATTTCAAGGTGTGACTATTCTAAGTGCTCATTATGACGAAATAATGAAATTTTTAATTGTCACTAGAGGGATCGCTGCAATGATTTAATGGATGTTGAATCTCTAATATGCATTAAATTTGTGGAAGCGATGTTCTTGTAACCGAAGAAAAGGTGAGGGATAGAATTATGCAAATTACGATTCGTGGACACCATTTAGCCATTACACCCGCAATTGAAGCCGATATAAAAGAAAAGTTTAGCCATATGACCAAGCATCTAGATCAAGTGAATAGTATGCAAATCAAGCTGGCTAAAGACCATCAAATTGACAAGCGATCGCATAAAGGAAGTGCCAATCATATCGCCGAAGCCATTATCCGTTTACCGGGAATTGAGTTGTTTGCACAGGCCACAGCCGATGACATGTATACTTCAATTAAAAAATTAACTGAAAAATTAAAACGACAGCTTTCGAAACATCGAAAAATGCAATGTGCGTATCAACATGAGCTCACTTTATTAACCTGATGGTTGTTGTAATTTTTAGAGGCTTTTTTATAGAGCCTCTTTTTTTATAGATAAAATTGAAACTGCTTACTGAATTATGCACACAAATTATAGTAAAATAACTGGTTTACGCTCACGGTTGCATAAGAGGTCTTGGCAATGAATACTGATCAACTCACGCAAATTTTAAAAGATGCCTTTCCTGAAGCAGATATAGCAGTGAGTGGACAAGCAGGTAAATTTGACCTTCGTATTGTTGATGATCAGTTTGAGGGTAAACGCACGATTACTCGTCAACAAGCTGTTTATGCACCTCTAAATTCATATATTGCGAGCGGTGAAGTTCATGCAGTCACCATTCGCGCACTAACAAAAGAAGAATGGCGTAAAGCAAGCCTTTTCGGAGCTTAATAATTCATGGATAAATTTCTAATTAAGGGTGGGGTTAAGCTCGACGGTGAAGTGCGTATTTCGGGGGCTAAAAATGCGGCATTGCCATTACTCGCGGCAATGATCCTTGCAGATTCTCCGATTACCCTAACCAATGTGCCACATTTAAAAGATGTCAATACATTGGTGAAATTGATTGCTGGTCTAGGCATCACGATGCATTACGAAGGTGATACCGTTCGCGCGGATACTTCGACTTTAGATAATCAATTTGCGCCATACGAGCTGGTGAAAACCATGCGCGCTTCTATTTTGGTGCTTGGCCCATTATTGGCACGTTATGGTAATGCGCAAGTGTCACTACCAGGTGGTTGTGCCATTGGTTCACGTCCTGTGGATCAACACTTAAAAGC
>DAOMAH010000233.1:0-3478 GCA_035426725.1 Acinetobacter sp. | reverse complement strand
GTTAGTGCTTGGGCGCATCTTGGCAAGCATTTGGGCATGTTCAAAGACAAGATTGAGCACACAGGCCCCAACGGTGGTGACATTAACGTCACTATCACAAGGCGAGTAATTGACTGAGGAGTGACATTGTGGAGCTTGAGATTCAAACGCCACGATGGGCATTACCGCTATTAAAACCATCACGCTATAAAGGCGCATGGGGGGGGCGAAGGCTCAGGTAAGTCACACTTCTTTGCAGAAGCATTGGTTGAAGATTGCTTTGCAGATAAAGAGCTTCGTGCGGTGTGCATCCGTGAAGTACAGAAGTCTATCAAGTTTTCATCAAAGCAATTGATTGAGGACAAGATCAAGACGCTTGGATTATCTGATTACTTTGACTGCCAGCGTGACTTAATTAAGCGTATCGGCGGCGATGGCGTAATTCTGTTTCAGGGTATGCAAGATCATACGGCTGATTCAATCAAGTCATTGGAGGGATTTAGGCGCGCATGGATTGAAGAAGCGAATCGGCTATCTGATAAATCATTGCGCTTGCTACGTCCAACGATGCGAACAGATGGCGCTGAAATATGGGCATCATGGAATCCTGAATCAAAGCACGACCCGATTGACGAGTTTTTGAGAAGCGAGTTTGCACCTGATAATAGCATCGTGGTTGAAGTTAATATTGATAACAATCCATTTGCAGGTAAAACACTACTCGATGAATACAAAGCAGATCGACAGCGCGCTATTCAGATGCAAGAAGCAGGTGATGCAAACGCATGGGCTTTATTTGAGCACGTATGGCGTGGCGGTTATCTTGAGTTCTCAGACTCGATTGTTTTCAGTGGTCATTATGTTGTTGAAGAATTTGAGCCGCAACCTGACTGGGTAGACGTTTATTACGGCGCTGACTGGGGCTTTGCTAAAGACCCAACCACACTGAATAAAATATGGGTACATGATGATGTTTTGTATATCGAACATGAAGTAAATCAAGTCGGTTGTGAAATCGACCATTTACCAAAGCTATTTGATGAAGTTCCAGGTGCAAGAGAACACAAGATCAGAGCAGATTCAGCACGACCTGAAACAATCAGCTACTTAAAGCGACAAGGTTTTAAGATTGAAGCAGCAGAAAAAGGTGCGGGAAGTGTTGAGGATGGCATCACATATTTAAAGAAATTTAAAAAGATTGTCATTCATCCACGTTGCACTGAAACAGCTAGAGAATTTCGCTTGTATTCGTACAAAGTCAATCGTGCGGGTGATGTATTGCCTGTTATTCTTGATATGTATAACCACCACATTGATGCAATCAGATACGCATTGCAGCCATTAATCAAAGGTCGATCACCTAAAAAACCTGCAACCGCAGGAAGTCGAATATTTTAACTAAGGTAGCAATATGGCAAAGTCTAAAATCAAGGACAAAGCGTCTAAAAAGGCTTTGTCCAATGGGCATTTATATTCTCAAGAAGCAGTCAGTCAATTTTATAAGGCAAGCAAACAAATTGATTTAGACGAGACTTTACGCAAGGCAGGGATTCAACGCCATCGTTTATCTATTCTTCTTGATGATGATGAAATATCACAAGCTGTTGAAACACGTATAGATGCATTACTTGCAACCCCATTTCGATTTGAGCCAAGCGATACACCAGAAGCCATTTTATTAATGCAAGAGATTAAGGAATGGTTTGCTGAAATTGCAACAGGATCAATTAATGCTTTGCTATTTGGTTATTCAGTTCAAGAAATGGTTTACGACCAAGACAGTGATTACATCGGCATCCAGTGGGTTGGCGAAAAGCCGATGGAGTGGTTCGAGCCTAAGAATGATGGTCGTTTAATCTATCGGCCAGAGGGCACAAGTCAAGAATACGAAGTCGATCAAGTCTTTAAATTCTTTATGACACGGCGCAAATCAACTTATAAGCAGCCATACGGTAAAGCATTGCTGACAGTCGTGTATTGGTTGGATTTCTTTCGTAAAAATGGCTTTAAGTTCTGGGCGAAGTCATTAGAGCGTTTTGGTACACCGATACTTCTAGGCAAGTGCAAAGATTCAGACCCAGCAGAAATGAATCAAGCATTGCTAAATGCCCATGCTCAAAGTGTTATCTCAATTGATGCAGAAGATGATGTTCAGATTCTATCTGCTGCATCATCGAGTAATGCAGGTGCATCGTTTGAGACTTTTAATAATGCGATTATTCGTCAGATTCAAAAAGTAATCTTGGGTCAAACACTCACAAGTGGCACTGATGGCACAGGTAGCCGTGCACTGGGTGAAGTCCACGACAATGTTCGCAAAGATAAATTGAATGCAGATATTCGATTAGTTACACCGACATTCCAAGCCATTGTTGATGCGCTTTGTGCCTTAAACGGCTGGGGCAAGCACGAAATTATCTTGGGCGAGAAGTCTAAGCAGCTCAATAAAGATCAAGCTGAGCGTGATGTTCAACTAAAGAATGCAGGTGCAGTATTCACAACACAATATTTTATTCGTGAGTACGGATTGCAAGAGGGTGATTTGGCAGAGCCTTTGCCAAGCCAAACGCCACAGCCACAATTTAAAGCAATTCCAAGCAAACCTTTCAGTTTTGCCGCAAGTGTTAATGGTTTATCACAAGAGCAACAAGAGCTTGATGAATTGGCAGAGCAAGATTTTAAGTTGTTCTCCGATAAAGATATGAAAGATTTAATTCTGAATAGCAACAGCATCGAGGACTTGCAGACGCAATTGTTTTCATTGTTGAAAGATGCGGATAAAACTCAATTCAATGAGCTAATGGATAGAGCTTTGTTTGCTGCTGATATTCTGGGACATGTGCATTCTAAAGAGGGTCGTTAAATGGATGACATGACACTCTTGCAAGCCGTCCAGTTTGCACGCTCTCGCAAAGTTTTGCTGCCTGCCGAGTATTACTCGCTTGACCTTACAACACGCCAATACGCATCAACGGTGAGTTATTTAGCTGGGCTTGATCAGATTGAATCTGTGTTGAGTTCGGCTTATAAGGTCCTAGAAAGTGGCGGGACCTTTGCTGATTTTCAAAAGTTGGTAGATGAAAGCGGCATTGAGCTATCAGAAGCACATTTGGATAATGTGTTTCGCACCAATATTCAGAATGCTTATGCTCGCGGGAAGTGGAGTCATCAGCAGCAAAATAAGGACAAACGACCTTATCTTGAGTATATGGCCATCAATGATAGTCGTGTACGCCCAAGTCATTTAGCTTTAGATGGCGTGATTCGTCACATTGATGATCCATTTTGGCAGAAATATTACGTGCCTAATGGTTTTCGCTGTCGTTGCACTACAACCGCAATCACTGAAAAGCAAGCAATCCAGAAAGGTATAACGTCTGATGATGATCTGCCCGATGTGCAGCCAGATAAGGGTTGGTCATTTCAACCATCTAATTATGACGCTCATCCTGATACGATTTTAAAGTCACGTCAGGAGCGTGAAGTAGGCAATCAAGCA
>DAOMAH010000232.1:0-3492 GCA_035426725.1 Acinetobacter sp. | reverse complement strand
ATAGCCCCCATATATACTGTAGTAGGTTGCGTTTGTGCTGTTTTAAAGCCGCCCCTACTACAAACAAGGAGTGAGCATGATGTTGGCAGACCCAAGCAAAAAATACCGCCGTATGTATCAACGCGTGGATTTACCTGATCGTCAATGGCCGAATAATGAAATCAATCAAGCGCCGATTTGGATGAGTACTGACCTGCGTGATGGTAATCAGGCGATTTTTGAGCCAATGACCATGGAACAGAAATTAAAAATGTTCCATATGTTAGTCAAAATTGGCTTTAAACATATTGAGATCGGCTTTCCATCTGCCTCACAAATTGACTTTGATTTTACGCGTAAATTAATTGAAGAAAATTTAATTCCTGATGATGTTTATATCGAAGTATTAGTGCAAGCACGTGATCATTTGATTGCGCGAACGTTTGAGTCTTTGGTCGATGCCAAACGGGCGATTGTGCATATCTATAACTCGAACTCGCCGACGTTCCGTCAGAAAGTATTGAATGTCGATGCCAACGGCGCAAAAGAACTTGCGATTAATGCTGCCACAAAAGTTAAAGAACATGCTGCTCAATATCCGCAAACTGACTGGATTTTCCAGTACAGCCCTGAATGTTTCTCTGCAACCGAATTAGAGATTGCGAAAGATGTCTGTGATGCTGTGACTGAAATTTGGGAAGCGTCACCAAGTAAGAAAGTCATTTTAAACTTGCCTGCAACGGTTGAAGTGTCTACGCCAAACGTTTATGCCGATCAAATCGAGTGGATGCACCGCAACTTGGCACGTCGTGATGGCGTGATCATTTCTGTACACTGTCACAACGACCGTGGCTGTGGTATCGCGGCGTCTGAGTTGGCGATTATGGCAGGTGCAGACCGTGTTGAAGGTTGTGTGTTTGGTAATGGTGAGCGTACAGGGAATGTTGACGTTGCGGCAATTGCCTTAAATATGTATACCCAAGGCGTTGCACCAAATTTGGATTTCTCAAACATCAATGAAGTGATTGCAACAGTTGAAGAATGTACGGGTTTACCTGTGCATCCACGTCATCCGTATGCAGGTGACTTAGTCTTTACCGCGTTCTCTGGTTCACACCAAGATGCAATTAAAAAAGGCTTTGAGTTCCAGAAAAACGAAGAAATTTGGGACATGCCGTATTTACCAATCGACCCGAAAGATTTGGGTCGTGACTATGATGCAGTGATTCGTGTCAACAGCCAGTCAGGTAAAGGCGGTATAGCGTACTTGTTAGAGTCGAATTACAACGTGGCATTACCGCGTCGTGTACAAATCGAATTCAGTCAAATCGTACAGCAACATGCCGATGAAAATGGTACCGAAATCAGTGCACAAGAAATTTGGAACTTATTCCAAAGCACTTATGTAGATGTGAAGAATCGCCATTATCAAATCAAACATTATCAATTGTCGGATATCAATGGCACACAAATCATTGAATTCGATCTTGAAATTGACGGCGAAATCCAACGCTTACGCGGCGAAGGTAACGGCCCAATTTCGGCAATGTTAAATGCCTTGCAGTTACCGATAGACGTTTTAAGCTACGAAGAACGCAGCATTAGCTCAGGTGCAAATGCTAAAGCGCTTGCTTTAATCGAACTTCAAGTGAAAGGCACAGGTAAGAGTGTATTTGGTGCAGGAATACATGACAACATTGTCACCTCATCCATTGATGCAATTATTGCCTGTACCAACCGTTTGATTGAACAAGGTGTATTGACCACCGAACAAGTGGTTGCTGCGGCAGTTTAAAATCTCCCCTAGCCCCTCTTTGCGAAAGAGGGGAACTTCTTTCTTTGAAAAAGGATACCTAACTTGGTATCCTTTTATTTATTTTCAAATCCTCCTAAATTCCCCTTTTACTAAGAGGGACTTTAAATATAAGGCGAATCATTCCTGTGTCGTTTCCATCGGATTCTGTGGGCGTAGTCGTACCACAAAAATATTCATTTGAAGCACCATTAGAACTTGAATGTGGGCGTGTGCTGCCCCGTTTCGATTTAATGGTTGAAACCTATGGAACGCTGAATGCTGATCATTCCAATGCGATTTTGATTTGTCATGCGCTTTCAGGACATCACCATGCAGCGGGCTATCACCATGCAGACGATAAAAAAGCGGGCTGGTGGAATGACTGTATCGGGCCTGGTAAGGCAATTGATACCAATCATTTCTATGTAGTGTCTTTGAACAATATCGGTGGTTGTAATGGCTCAACTGGCCCAACGTCACCAAATCCTGAAAATGAAAATCGACCTTATGGCCCTGACTTTCCACTGGTCACAGTACGCGATTGGGTCAAAACCCAAGCCATACTGTCGGATGTTTTAGGCATTGACACTTGGTTCGCGATTATTGGCGGTTCATTGGGCGGTATGCAGGCCTTACAATGGTCTTTGGACTATCCTGATCGTTTGCAAAAATGTGTGATTATTGCCAGCGCGCCGAAACTTTCAGCACAAAATATTGCCTTTAATGAAGTGGCACGTCAGTCGATTTTGTCTGACCCTGACTTTCATCATGGTCGTTATTTGGAAAATGATAGTTATCCAAAACGTGGGCTGATCTTGGCGCGCATGGTCGGTCATATCACCTATCTTTCTGAAGAAGCTATGAAACAGAAATTTGGGCGCGATTTAAAATCAGGCAAATTTATGTATGGTTTTGATGTCGAATTTCAGGTGGAAAGTTATTTGCGCTATCAAGGCGAACAATTTAGCCGTAATTTTGATGCAAATACGTACTTGATTATGACCAAGGCATTGGATTATTTTGACCCTTCTCGTGAATATGAACATTCATTAACCAAAGCCATGCGTCAACCGAAATGCAAATTTTTAGTGATTTCATTTACGACTGATTGGCGTTTTAGCCCAAGTCGTTCACAGGAAATCGTCGATGCTTTGCTCGATAATCATCAACCTGTGAGCTACTTAGAGATTGATGCAGAACAAGGGCATGATTCGTTTTTGTTCCCGATTCCGTTGTATGTGAAAACATTACGTGCATTTTTAGGTGGAGAACCTCAGTTGCAATCGACCTCGCAGGAGACCCTCTAATGCGTATAGATCAACGTCTGGCTGAAAAATGGATTCATCCAAATTCGAGCGTACTCGACTTGGGTTGTGGCGATGGTGAACTGTTGGCGCATATGAGCAAACAGCATCAAATTCGTGCTTATGGCTTAGAAATTGACCAAGAAAAGATTGCAATTGCTATTGGTCGGGGTTTAAATATTATTCAACAGGACTTAAACTTAGGTTTAAGCCGCTTTGCCGACCAGTCCTTTGACTCCGTCGTGATGGCACAAGCCTTGCAAGCTGTAGATGCACCTGATGTATTACTGCGTGATATGGTGCGAGTTGGCAAAGAAGCAATTATTACTTTCCCGAACTTTGCACACTGGAAAACCCGATATTTCCTTGCATTGAAAGGGAAAATGCCTGTTTCGGATGCGTTACCTTATATGT
>DAOMAH010000231.1:0-3498 GCA_035426725.1 Acinetobacter sp. | reverse complement strand
GTTTGCTTTGCTTAATGAGTTGAGCCAATGCCTGTACATGTATTTCAATTTTACGTGTTGTCATTGGCTTCACTCATAAAGCCCTTCCCCTTACACAACTCACGCAAGGGTTGGGAAATTTTTAGAACTGAACAAGATCGCCTTTTAACGCAATACCTGCTACTGCCATGCCTTTATGGCATTCGTAAGTTGTCGAACTTTGTACTTCGTTCTTTTTATAATAACTCACGATATTGGTCACCGCATTTGCACCACGCGCTTTTGCGGCTTTATCTAATTGTAAAAGTGCAGAACGCAATACCCAGTCACAAGCTGATTCAGCAGATTTACCAAAGCCATTGGTTTTTTGATTGGTGATAATGCCTTGTTGAACAACACGACCACCCGATTTATTGCCTTTAAGATAGAACTTTACCGAACCATCCAAAGTACCATCTGCTACAGCACGTTCTACCGCTGATTTAAAATCAAACTGATGCGCAACATCCGCCGCTTGAGTTGACGCTACAAATCCAATAGTTAAAGCAGTTGTTAAAAATAATTGTTTAATTGACATGATGATGCCCCTTGTTATGTCGTACGTTTAAAAATAAGTGAAGTGTTAATCCCGCCAAAGGCAAAGTTATTGCTCATCATTATATTGATATTGGCTGTTCTTACTTGCTGGGTAATATAATCTAATTCTCCACAAAGTGGATCAATTTCATCTAAATTCAAGGTTGGAATGAGTTCCCCTCGATTCATCATTTCAATGCCTAACCACGCTTCAATTGCACCACACGCACCTAAGGTATGTCCAAAATAACTTTTGAGCGAACTGATCGGTTTAAAACCAAATACACGTTGGGTCGCTTGGCTTTCTGCAACATCACCTTGCGCTGTTGACGTACCATGTGCATTGACATAGTCAATTTCACTTGCATCCAACTGTGCATCTTTCAATGCCATTTGCATACAACGCCCCATCATTTCACTATCGGGTTTGGTCACATGCTGCCCATCGGTATTGCTGGCATAGCCAATAATTTCCGAATAGATTTTTGCACCACGTTGCACCGCATGTTCATATTCTTCAAGGATTAAGCAGCCTGCACCTTCACCAATCACCAATCCATCTCGATTGGCTTCAAAAGGACGGGGTGATTTTTCAGGTTGATCGTTCATGCGACTCGTCGCCAATAACACATCAAACACGGCTGCTCCCGCAGCACTGAGTTCTTCTGCACCGCCTGAAATCATAACCGTTTGTTTACCCAATTTAATCGCTTCGTAGGCTTGCCCAATCGCCATCGAACCCGAGGTACAAGCACTCGATGTCGGCAGCGTTAAACCTTTCAATCCAAAATACACC
The DNA here is from genome assembly GCA_035426725.1 of Acinetobacter sp. GTDB lineage: Bacteria > Pseudomonadota > Gammaproteobacteria > Pseudomonadales > Moraxellaceae > Acinetobacter. The sequence continues at coordinate 2,147 of DAOMAH010000231.1, read as the reverse complement.
GTCATATTGACGGCACTGGTGTGCGACATCATACGGATATACGTCGTAGCATTAATTCTGCTCATGTCTTGAGCATTCAGCATATTACCAAATTCACTGACAGCATCTACACTACCAGCAGATGATCCAAACGCCACTCCAACATCGCCACTAGACAGTAATTCGCTGCCAAGTAATCCTGCATCGCGTAATGCATTTTCAGCACTTATCACGGACATTAATGCAACGCGTCCCATACCTCGGGTGATTTTACGGTTGTAATGTTTAGGAATTTGAAAGGATTGAACTGGCCCTGCAAGTTTTGTTCTCAGATCTTCATATATTTCCCATTCAGGCATGTAGCGGATTCCGCTTTGACCTGCATGGAATTTGGCAAAGATTTCATCGGCAGTTTCGCCCAAAGAGGTAATTCCTGCCATGCCTGTAACAACGACACGCTTCATTAGATCAAACCTCCATTGACGGAAATAACTTGGCGCGTGATGTATGACGCATCATCTGAACATAAAAATTTCACCACACTTGCCACCTCATCGACCTGCCCCATTCGTTGCATTGGAATCATTTTCAAGGCATGGTCTTTGACTTCGTCTGTCACCATTTCAGTTTCGATTAAACCTGGCGCAACGCAATTTACGGTAATTTTTCGCTTCGCCAATTCCAACGCCAAAGCTTTAGTTGCACCGATCAAACCTGCTTTCGCCGCGCTATAATTGACCTGCCCACGATTGCCCATAATGCCTGAAACAGACGATAGGGTGACAATTCGTCCACCTTTACGCAAATGAATCATTGGCATAATCAATGGTTTGAGCACATTGTAAAAACCATCTAAGGAGGTTGAAATCACCTCATCCCAATCGTTATCGGTTAAGGCTGGAAATGCACCATCGTGTGTTAGTCCTGCATTTAGCACCACGCCATAGAATGCACCATGTTGCTCAACTTCTTGTTCTAGTAATGCTTTAACAGATTCACGTGCATTCACATCAAATAAGACGTAGTGACTGTTGCGACCAAGCTGCTGAATTTGTTCGACCACTTGTTGCGCTTCGGCTTCACGCGAACGTGCATGAATGGTGACATCAAAGCCTGCTTGAGCCAATTGCAAGGCAATGGCTTTCCCAATCCCACGGCTTGAACCTGTCACCAATATTCTTCTTTGCATGTCGTTTCCTAAATACTTTCTCAAAAATCATTAATTTTATGATCTGAATATCACAAAAGTTGGATACTCGAAAACGTCATTCACAACCTGCATGGTATCAACACGATAATGTTTCTGCGATACAATTCGATAAATGCAAGAATTGAACAGGTTTTGTGGATGACAATGGTTTTGCCTACTTTTGCCGAAACAAAAGTAGGTCGAGCCGAAGGCTTATCCTTAAAGTTGATGAGAACTCAGTAAGACTCCGCTCAAAAGCTTCACATCAAATTCATTTAAACTTATAACTTTAATGCGGATTGATCCGTTGGCTCATACACACTTAACAAAGCGCTAATCACGTCATCCACATAATGAATTTCACATGCAAACTGCCCTAAACCCTCATGCAAATATTGCTGTTCCACCCGAATTTTGAGGGTCTGACCAAGCGCAAAATAGGCAAAAGGTAAAAGCAATTTTCGCGTCCCTAACAAAAACCCGACTCTAGGTGACTGTTGCTTTTGCTGCCCCAACCAACCTGAATAAGCACTCACCGTTTGTGCCATAATTTCAATACTTGCCCAAGTCGGTAAACCCTCTTTTTCGCAGAACATCAAATCTTCTGTAATAGTGAGTTCTGCAATCGCATAACCTTCATTTGCTTCCACAATATGGTCAATAAATACCATAGGCTGTTCGTGTGGAATATACTGAATTGCCTCCAATTTCATTTATTGCTCCACGCCAAATAGCAAACTGATATTACTTCCGCCAAAGGCAAACGAATTGCTCATTGCATATTGAATTGGTTGTTGCAGCTGAGCATCTTTTACATAGTTTTGATCGGCCAATTCAGGATCAATGTCTGTGTGTTGATGCAATGGCAGCCAATTTTGATCTTTTAATAATTGCGTACAAATAAACGCTTCAATTGCTCCTGCTGCACCCAAACAATGCCCTGTTTTATGCTTGGTACTACTTAATGCCACTGCGTGAT
>DAOMAH010000230.1:0-3499 GCA_035426725.1 Acinetobacter sp. | reverse complement strand
CCATGCATTTTGCCAATGCCGATTCTGACCATCCGCTAAACGAACAACAAAAAAAACAATTTGTAGATGCTAAACACGCTTGTGAGCCGATTCTTGCTTCTTGTTGTAACTCTGCGGCAATTTATCAATATCCAGAATTACACTTCGATTTTGTCCGCCCAGGCATCATGTTATATGGTGCAACGCCTTTTGCAGATAAAAATATTCATGAGCTTGATCTCAAACCTGTGATGACTTTGAGTGCAGAAATCATTGCGCTGAATGACATTCAACAAGGCGATATGGTCGGTTATGGTTCTACATTTGTCGCGACACAAAATATGCAGATTGCCATAGTGTCGATTGGTTATGGAGATGGCTATCCACGTGCTTATCTCAAACCCAACTTTGCTGCAATTGATCAACAACTGGTTCCCGTCATTGGGCGTGTCAGCATGGATATGATCGCAATTGATGTGACTAATATTACTGCGAAAATTGGTACTCAAGTCGAACTATGGGGCAAGCACCGTTTAGTTGATGAAGTTGCAGCTGCAAATGGCACAATCGGTTATGAATTATTGTGTCGATTGAGCAACAGACCTAAACGTAAATTGCTATAAATCATAATCGGCGGTGGGTTTCGGTAACTCTTGCAATCCACGGCGCAAAGTGTCTGACCATTGCTTACTTATTTCTGTAAAGTAAGGATCATTTTCGTTGATGCGCTTACCCATCGGACTTTTAAAACTGTCTTTATGATAAACCAGTGCATCAAGTGGTAAACCCACAGAAACATTAGAACGCAAAGTAGAATCGAAGGAAATTAAAGCGCAACGTAACGCCTCGGCTAAAGGCATAGCGTAATACAATGCACGGTCTAAAATAGGCTTCCCATATTTACTTTCACCTATTTGAAAATAAGGCGTATCAGTGGTCGCACAAATAAAATTTCCTTGCGGGTAAACATTATATAACTGCATTTCTTCACCGAGTATTTGCCCGCTGACCAATATCGTGCAGGAGTAACTCATTTGTTCTTGCGTATCGGTAGTAATATCTTCCAAAACTTTACGTAACGTTTTGCCGACTAATTCTGCCACCTCAAACATCGTATTTACGGTATACAAATTTGGTTCTTGGTGCAAAGTCATCGCATTTTGCAGATGCCCCAAAACAGCTTGCGTGGTTGCTAAATTCCCTGCTGTTTGAAGTGCAATAAATCGCTCATCTGCTACGCCAAACGTGTGCATTTTACGAAATACAGAAATATGATCGACCCCTGCATTGGTTCGGGTATCACTAATCAGCACCAAGCCTTGTTCGAGTCTTAATCCACAACAATACGTCATTTTTTTCTCTTTAAGTTCAACATGCCAATACTTGCACCGTTGAGATCATACTTTCAACGCCACCCTGTTCACGAATCCCTCTTACAGGTGCAACATCTAAATAATCACGTCCAATTGCCACATAAATATGATTTTGTGGCGAAAAAATTTGATTACTCACATCAAAACAATACCATTCATTTTCAACAAATACTTCTGCCCAAGCGTGACTGGCAAGATGCGGCTGATTTTGATCATATAAATAACCTGACACATAGCGCGCAGGTAATTGTAAAGCACGGCACATGGCTATGAATACATGAGCATGATCTTGGCAAACACCTTCCCGCGCATAAAAGGCATCAATCGCGGAGGTTGTAACTGAGGTTGTATAAGGTCGATAAGCGATATGCTGTAAAATGCTTTCAGCCAACAGAATCAGTTCATGTCTACTTTTAACTGTAACCTTCTCTTTGGCAAAATCAAGCATGACCGCATCACACTCCGTCATACTTGTCCGCTGTAAAAATAACAACGGAGAAACATGCGTATGCATATGCCCAACTTCAGTCGCATGAACATCAACCACACCCTGCGCCATAATAGTTAAATCACGATAATAATGACGTTGCGTTGCCGTGATCCATAAATTATTAAACGCATCTCGCTTCCAATCATACAAACCCGGCACGCTTATATGCCATGTTTCGATATTTTGATGCAGTGAACTCTGCGGCATCATTTTAATTGATTGCACACTGTTTCGAGCCAACTCTGTATAACGATAATGCGTCTGATGATTGACTAAAAGTTTCACGCCACCTCCTCAAATTGATGCTCTAATTTTTGGGTAAATCGATAGAAATGATTTAACGTCGGTTGCTGTTTTAGATTGACCCAACTTTTAGGCAAATCATTCCAGCCAAAATTAGATAACCTTTCAACGCTCAAATTCATTTGATCGAGCTCAAATATTTGCTGAGATGAACTGCGAAATTGCTGATCTAACTGCTCGACAAAGTGCCCTAATTGTAGAAATAGACCAAAATCATCCTGTTCTGTCGCAAGAAGTTCATGACATTGAACTGCAACAGTTTGAATTGCACTTATTTCAATTTCAGTCGTTTTAATTAGATTATTCAATTGGGCATAACAGTCTGAGCCTAACACTGCTCGTAAGGCGTGAATATTATCGATGACTTTCTCAAGCAGAGAAATTAAAGAATTTGGATGCTGACGATCCAACATAAATTCATTTAGCTGTTGAATATCATCAAAATGCAGCCCAAAAAATTGTATAGAATTTTCCTTTTGCTGCTTTTCTATTGATGATAATTGCTTGGCAAAATAATCCACGCGGCATAAGTAGCGACCTAACCAATAAATATGATGTGCATTTGAACGAAGTAAGATCATAAAATTCCTCATATTATTGTTTGTAGAATCAATAAAAAATATTTTCCACAAATGTGATTAAGAGTCTAAATTTTCCACCACCCAAGTATCTTTAATACCGCCGCCTTGAGATGAATTCACCACCAAAGAACCGGCTTGCATTGCCACACGTGTTAAACCACCTGCGACGATTTCGGTACGATCAGGCGAACTTAAAACGAATGGACGTAAATCTATATGACGCTCTGCCACCCCCTCATTCGTTAAGGTTGGCGAAACCGACAAGGTCATGGTCGGTTGAGCAATGTACAAATGCGGTGTTTGCTTAATTTTTTGTTTAAATTGTTCAATCTCTTGTGGTGCAGCATGGGGGCCAATCAACATGCCATATCCACCTGAACCTTGCGTTTCTTTTACCACCAATTGCTCAAGATTATTCAGCACATAATCGAGCTGTTCCGCATCGTGACATTGATAGGTCGGTACATTATTTAAAAGAGGCTTTTCATTTAAATAAAATTCAATCATGCGGTCGACATAAGGATAGATTGATTTATCATCTGCCACGCCCGTTCCTGGTGCATTTGCAATCAATACTTTTTTCTGCAAATACGCCGACATTAACCCTGCGACACCTAACATGCTATCGGGTCTAAATACCAAAGGATCTAAGAAATCATCATCGACTCGGCGATAAATGACATCGACCCGCTGGCGACCTCGAATGGTTTTGACAAAGACCTGATCATTTTCAACAAATAAATCTGGGCCTGTAACTAAGGGTACGTCCATTT
>DAOMAH010000229.1:0-3501 GCA_035426725.1 Acinetobacter sp. | reverse complement strand
GCCATAAAATTTACCTTGTTTAACCTAATAGTTTGAATTGATCGAGATGGATTACAACAGAACTCAATGCAGAGTTCTGTTTAATTTTTTCAAGACGAGATGCACATAATTTTTCAAAGATATCTGCATCATCATTAAGGGATGGAACACGTTGATGAGTTTCATAGAAGACATTAATCTCCTCAAACCTAGAAATTAGACGCTCTTCTAACGGGGTTAAAACCTTAGTAGATTTTAACTCAAGTTCGATTTCTAGTTCATCTAGAATCTGTTCATCTGAAAGACGTTTCATTACTTATTGTCCACTATCAAATATCAGACTTCGCTTTTTCTTGTGCTTTGAATCTTGCAAAAGCTGCAACACCTTCTGCCATCCTTTTTTCCCAAGCATCTTGAGAATTTATATCTGGTAAACGCCCACGTTCTTTTTTAAATTGAACTGCACGAATTGCTAAGTCTTTAGCCTCTTCAGGGCTTAGATTGATACGTTTAGCAGAAATATGAGCTTGGACTTGGCGCAGTGTAGCCTCATCCATTGCCTTTGAAAGTACAGCATAAGCTGATTCAAATGGATTGATATGATCGATTAGGTCAATATCAAGATCTCTGACATTTATAAATCTCTTTACACCTTGAATAAAGGCTAAGTTTGATTCAGGTTTGTTATCAGGATCTGTAGTCTGTGGAGTAGTTCCACCAAGCGTTTCTTGTGCTTGTTCAAGTTCTTTTTTAGCTTGCTGGATCAAGTTAAAAGCCGCAATGGCATGTTGACGAACTGCTTCTTGGTCTTCAGCTTCTAACTCTGGATATTTTTCCTGAACAATTTTACCCAATGCCAATTGTGTCAGCTCTTCTGGAACAATATTTTCTTGGTCGAATAAGCCTCGTTCGATTGCTGATTTATTCTGTACAAAGGCTGTGATGATCTCATTCAAATCTTCCTTACAGATTCGATTAGCTTCTTCAGATTCAGGTTTTTTAAGTCCATTAATTTCAACATGGACTTGTCCAGTTTTATCATTGATACCTATATTACTTTTTCCTTTTTGATAACCATCTTCACCATAATCAAAGCCATCTAAAGCACCTTGATCTTTAGGCGTGAACTCAAAACGAGGGGCAAGTACTTGTTCCATCAATAGGCTTGCGGCAATCGCTTTTAGCATGTCATTAACAGCCTCAACTACCAGTTTTTCAGAAGCGTCTGGCTCAGCAATTAAGTTGGTGAATTTTGCACGGTGCTTACCTTCTGCATCTCGAGTAGCACGACCAATAATCTGAACGATCTCAGTTAAGCTACTACGATAACCAATCGTTAAGGCATGCTCACACCAAATCCAGTCAAAGCCTTCTTTCGCCATACCTAATGCAATGATGATATCGACATGATCACGGTTAAATCGTTGTTTTGGATCTTTTAGTGCTGTCAGTACTCTAGAGCGTTTTGCAGCATCACTATCATCCACAAGGTCAGCAACTTTTAAAGTGCGCTTATTGCCCATCTCGGTTGTGATTTCGATTAAATGGAAACCTGTTTCATCATCTACACCTTTCCAAGTCCCCATCGCATGCATGATATGTTCAACTTCAAGATGTTTACCAATTTTGGTGCTTTCTCGAGAATTCACATTAGGAATATGTATAATGGTCTTAAGGTCAGGATCTAAGACTTTCATAACAGCATCAGTGTATTTCCCAGTATAGAAAAAATATCCAATATCTAATGCTTTTAAATAGGTATAACCGTTCAATTGCTCGTAATAAGTATAAGTAACAGTCTCAAACTTATTTTCATCGGTTGGTGATAAAAGTGCTTCAGAATCGCCACGGAAGTATGAACCTGTCATTGCGACAATATGTGCTTTATCTCGTTCCATAAACTGGCTGAGTTGTGCACCCAATTTATTATCAGGATTGCTGCTTACATGGTGGAACTCATCAATTGCTATAAGTCGATTGTCAAAAATCTCGATTCCAAGTTCTTCTACTGCAAAACGAAATGTTGCATGTGTACAAACTAATACTTTGTCATCACTGGATAAGAACTCACCGACAGCCTTTACTTTTGATTTAGCAACTTTTTCATCGTCGGCATTTGGAGCATTGCACAAGTTCCAGTGGGGTTGTACTTTCCAATCTGCCCAGAAACCGTACTTAGTCAGTTCTTCATCTGCGAAGCTACTGCCAATAGAACGTTCAGGAACAACAATTAAAGCCTGTTGAATACCTTGATGGGCTAACTTGTCTAGGGCAATAAACATCAATGCACGTGATTTACCAGAAGCAGGTGGAGACTTAATTAATAAGTATTGTTCCCCCCGTTTTTCAAAAGCACGTTCTTGCATAGGTCGCATGCCTAGCTCATTCGCTTTGTTGGATGCTCCTGTGCAAGCAGTTTTGATAGAAACAGCAGGAACAGTCCGTTTATTTGTTGGATTTTCTGAAGTTGTCATGCTTATTTTTTCCCTACTCGTTTTGCAGTCATTTCGGTATACATTGAAAATAGTTTCTCAAGACGTTCCGTATCATTCTTAAAGCGACGGCCAATATAAATACGTTCTAGAACTTCATCATTTTGCTCATGAGCAGCACGTAAGTTTTCGGGCATTTTTTCTGGATCGTAAAGGTCTGCAATCGTTGCAGGGAAATGTGCTTCCCGTGCCAACAAAATATTTTCAGCACAATTAGTTAAATCTGCTTTATTTTTCTCTGTTAGCTTTGGGACAGGGAAAGTATTCCAGCCTAAGGTTGGTGTAAATCTAAAATCTGTTCTCATTCTAATACAAACGGTTCCGACCCAAATTTGCATAAGTCTTGAAGCAGTTATAGATAAATTCCATAAAGGTGCATCATAAGCGGCACAAGCTGTATTCAAAACAATTTCATTACTTTGAATTAATCCAACAGGTAAATATTCTCTGTTTTCAGAAGAAGTTACTGGAGCAATTATTGTATGTTTATTAGATGTATACATTTCTCTAAATTGATGAGACTTACTGGCCATTTCGTTAGCGCTCATATCAGGGCTAGCTAAACGCATTTGTTTTACCTTTTCTATCCTTTCGAAAATTGGAGCTATCTGTAAAGCTTCATTCAAATTTTCATCTTTAATCCACAAACAATATCTTTGTATCCCTCTAATAAATTCGGCAGATCCATAAACTTTTCTAATAAATTTGTTTTTTTGTTCTTTTGTTAAATTCAGATGATGTACTTCATCTGAAGTAAGCAATAAATTTCCACCATCAACAGGTTTATTACCAGAGGCCATAAAAGTTAATGATGATAGAGGCTTAGATTTTTTGGTAACAATAATATTTTCACCTGAAACAAGGTAAGCATTAATATTATTGACTTTTTTTTCAAAAATTTCGTTATCTTTATTAGTACTATACAATGATTTCAGACCACCGTGAGCCTTAGCTAAACCCACAATAATTACTGTAACCCCTGCATTGTGAGATGCTAAATTGGCCCATGTAAAACTTGTATATGCAAAAT
>DAOMAH010000228.1:0-3501 GCA_035426725.1 Acinetobacter sp. | reverse complement strand
GATTTCAAAGGGTTTTGGTAATGAATACATGTTTACTTTTTAGTTGATACTTACAAAGGAAATATTTTAAGTAAATTAGGAAAATCATTGTGAATTATAAATTTTATCTCATCGGTATTTTTCTTATATTACAAGGTTGCGCAACAGCTGGATGGCAATCGGTTAAACTCCAAGACTACTTACAACCTTATATTGGGCAATCTGCCGATCAGATTCAGAAAAACCTTAGCCTTAGAACGCTAGGATTTCAAACCTTGAAACAACCCAAGAAAACAGAGCAGACATTAACTTTTACCGTTCTTCGCCCAATTAATATTCCTGTCCCTATTACACAAGTATATGGTGGAGACATAGGGGGTGCTCGTTTAGGGTCAACGACAACGAGTCAATACTCTTACGATGTTAATTTTTATTGCCATATTATTTTTGATTTAGATCAACAACAAATTGCCCGCACTATTCGTTATGAAGGCAAAGCCTGTTAAGTCATTTTTTCCAATAAAAAACGCAGCCTAAGCTGCGTTTTTTCAAGATATTGATATTTAGTTTAAAGCTGTAACAACAGCCTCACCCATTGCATCTGTACCAACTTTGCTCATGCCTTCAGACATAATATCTGAGGTACGTAAACCTTGGTCTAATACTTGCCCAACGGCATCTTCAATCGCTTTTGCTGCCACTTCTTCACGGAAGGTATAACGCAGCATCATCGCAACGGAAAGAATAGTTGCTAATGGATTTGCTACATTTTGACCTGCAATATCAGGCGCAGAACCGTGACATGGTTCATACATGCCTTTGCCATTTTCATCTAAAGAAGCGGATGGCAACATGCCAATTGAACCCGTCAACATCGCCGCTTCGTCAGATAAAATATCGCCAAATAAATTACCTGTCACAATCACGTCAAATTGTTTTGGCGCACGCACCAATTGCATTGCCGCATTGTCGACATACATGTGTGACAACTGAATATTTGAATATTCAGCTTGCTGCAAATCAGTGACGGTTTGCTTCCATAATTCGGTCACTTCAAGCACGTTGGCTTTATCGACTGAACAAACTTTGCCGCCTCGTAAACCAGCCATGTCAAAAGCCACTTTTGCAATGCGCTTAATTTCACTTTCAGCATAAACGTCAGTGTTATAACCTTGTTTTTCGCCGTTTTCTAATACACGAATACCACGCGGTTGACCAAAATAAATGCCGCCAGTTAATTCACGAACAATTAAAATATCTAAACCAGCCACAATTTCTGGCTTCAAACTTGAAGCATCAGCTAATTGCGGATACAGAATTGCTGGACGCAAGTTCGCAAATAAATTCAATTCACTGCGAATTTTTAATAAACCACGTTCAGGACGTATCGAACGTTCAATGCTATCCCATTTAGGCCCGCCAACAGCACCGAGTAAGATTGCATCAGCTTTATTGGCTTGCGTACTGGTAACTTCTGGGTATGGTTCACCATGTGCATCAATGGCTGAACCACCGAGCAAACCATGTTCCCACGTCAAACCTAAATTAAATTGAGTGTTTACTTTGCTTAAAACTTTTTCAGCGGCAGCCATGATTTCAGGGCCAATACCATCACCCGCTAAAATTAAAATATGTTTCGACATCTATTTTTCCAGTTTCATTAAATGCAGCTTTTACACTGCATGCGATTAAATCTTTTTCTCAACAAATTCACCTAAACCTGTGCTGACATCATACGGTCGACAAAAGCTGCGAATGGTCTTTTTCTCTTCCTGCAATTCCACGCAGAGTGGTTCAGGCACGGAAACATTCAATAAACTGCCTGATGAATGATGTGTTCGATCTCGATACATTTTAAAGGTATAGCTTCGTTGCGGCTTGAAGCTATGAATAATGTGAACAGTCTCAGCTCGATCAAGCGAAATAGGATAAAAGCGAATGACGACTTCATACTGCTGTGCAGGCACGCTCAAATAGACGTCTTGATTACGACTAAATACTGAACCATGTAAGCGCACAAAACCTCGATCCAACGCTTGTTGGCTAATTCGATGGCTTTGCGGGTCAATCACAGTGACTTCATTAATTCGCTCAAATTCACATTTGTTCGCACCAGAACAAAATAAAGTTGCGTTATCGGCTTTATTTTCTAACTTGTTTTGCGCAATACGAACTTGATCCGCCACGTTCGGTGCATTTTGACATGCAGTTAGCAATAGGGTCGCGCAAAAACTCATCAAGAGATTACGAGCGAGTTTGGTTTTCATTATTTAAGCCCAGTCCTCATGTTCAAGTAACATGCAAGCAAATAAGATTCACTCGCATGTTAGCAAGAGTTCAATCTCTGCGCTATGACTATCGTTTAAAATGTACCAAGACATTCAGTCATGTTTAGATGATTAAAATATAAATATGACTTAGGCTCGAATATCTTGAAACACCCAAGGACGTGCTTTTTTGGCTTTTTCTTCAAAAGCGTGGATGTCATCCGCCACTTGTAAAGTCAAACCAATATCATCCAAACCATTGATTAAACAATGTTTACGGAACGGATCAATTTCAAATTTAAACGACTCGCCTTGTGGGGTTCGAACTTCTTGAGCTTCTAAATCAATGGTCAGTTCATACCCTTCCGTTGCACATTCTTTAAATAACTGATCGACAATTTCTTCTGCCAAGATCACAGGTAACATGCCATTTTTAAAACAGTTGTTAAAAAAGATGTCGGCAAAACTTGGCGCAATTACAGTCCTAAAACCATATTCTTCCAACGCCCACGGCGCATGTTCACGACTTGAGCCACAACCAAAATTGGTACGTGCCAACAAAATAGTTGAACCTTGATAACGTGGTTGATTCAACACGAAATCGGGGTTAATCGGACGCTTGCTAATGTCTTGTCCTAAATAGCCCTCGTCCAAATAGCGCAATTCATCAAATAAGTTGTCGCCGAAACCAGTGCGCTTAATCGACTTTAAAAACTGTTTTGGAATGATTAAATCTGTATCGACATTAGCACGATCTAAAGGTGCAACAAGACCTTGTTCTACGGTGTATTTTTTCATGATTGTATCCTAGAGAGTCGTTACCTCACCCTAGCCCTCTCCTAAAAGGAGAGGGAATTCCTTCTCTTGCGCCATATATGGCTCAGGGAGAAGGTTAGGATGAGGGTTTTAACTAAAATGTCCGAACGTCAACAAAATGACCTGCAATTGCCGCTGCTGCAGCCATCGCTGGACTGACCAAATGGGTACGTCCACCATTGCCCTGACGGCCTTCAAAGTTACGGTTTGAAGTCGAAGCACAATGCTCACCCGGTTGTAACTTATCTGCGTTCATCGCCAAGCACATCGAACAACCCGGTTCACGCCATTCAAAACCTGCTTCCAAGAAAATTTGGTCTAAACCTTCTTGTTCCGCTTGTTGTTTGACTAAACCCGAACCCGGAACAATCATCGCTTGTTTAATGCTTGAAGCGACTTTACGCCCTTTCACCACATCGGCTGCGGCACGAATATCTTC
>DAOMAH010000227.1:0-3527 GCA_035426725.1 Acinetobacter sp. | reverse complement strand
TCTACTAACCAACGCATAGCTAAGGCAGTACGACGGGATGGGCGCACTTCCATAGGTACTTGATAAGTAGCACCACCAACACGGCGTGCTTTTACTTCGACCATAGGACGAACTTTCTCAAGAGTAGCCTCGAAAAATTCAACTGGGTCAACTTTACTTTTTTCTTGAACGCGCTCTAAAGCACCGTAAACGATACCTTCAGCAACAGATTTTTTACCATCTTGCATTACGTGGTTCATGAATTTAGCGATTGTTTGGCTGCTAAATTTTGGATCTGGAAGGATCTCACGAGCAGCGACTACGCGACGTCTTGGCATTTTAATACACCTAATAATATGACACTTCAGGATATCCCAGCAGTTTGTACAAGTGTCATGTACTTTCGCTGGCCTTACTATACGTCGCTTGAATTACAAATCTATGAAGAATTCAAACAAGCTAAACGCTAAAGGGGTGTTGTTGTTAATTCTTTCAAATTAACTTCCTAGAATTACTTCTTAGGACGTTTCGCGCCATATTTAGAACGAGACTGGTTACGACCTTTCACACCAGCGCAGTCTAAAGAACCACGAACGGTATGGTAACGTACACCTGGTAAGTCTTTAACACGACCACCACGGATAAGCACAACACTGTGCTCTTGTAAGTTATGACCTTCACCACCGATATAGCTTGATACTTCAAAACCTGAAGTTAAGCGTACACGGCAAACCTTACGCATTGCTGAGTTTGGTTTTTTTGGTGTAGTTGTATATACACGTGTACATACACCACGGCGTTGTGGACAAGCCTTCAACGCAGGAACTTTGGATTTTTCAATCAAAGTTGTGCGACCCTTACGGATCAACTGATTTGTTGTTGCCATCTGGCAATTCTCCCGTTAATAAAACAACCTCAAAAAGAAAAACACCTCTTTTCAAGGGCACATAATTGTAAGCTAAGAAGTGAAAATGGTCAACATTTGCGACGTATAGCAAATACTGACCATTCCTTGAGTTATCGTATTTTTCCATCGTTAAAAATGATGGAGAAGCAATTTAGCTCGGTTTAGTAGATGTAGGCTTTATTTCGAGTGTTGTTTGCTCAGCTTCAATGCCCACTTCATCTTCTATAAATAACTCATCTTCCTGCGCCTTTAATGCAGGCTGCTGAGTTGTATATTCATGTTCTGTAACATGTTGTTCCGCCAAATACTGAATGCCCACTTCTACTTTTTCTTCGACAGGTGGTTTTGCTGCGGCCTCTTCTTTTGACTGAATAACCACTTGCTTAATGACATCATTTTTTTGGGCTTCATGCGAGCTTTCAACGGGACTTTGAACAGTCTCAATTGCTTTTATAAGCCGTGAATTATCTTTTTTAAGCAATTCCTCAGCTTTAAAATAAGCAGTCAAAGGTGAAATATTTTCGTTCGGATGTTCATTTACATAAAAACGTGCAGCACCGAAAATGGCTTGTGATTTATGCCCAACATCTTCGAGTAGTCGCCAACTATAAACGGCACTTAATGCTGCACCTGCAACTGGCGTTAATTTCCCAAGAATAGACACTTGCGGAATACGGTTTAACCAATTCCATTTCAACTGACCTTGCTCATCAACCAACCACTTTTTAACCATTTCAATATCGTTGCCAGAACCCAAGACTTGTTGAAATTGTTGCAGATCGTTTGTCTCCAACATCGACTTCATGGCTTTTAATGCCAGCAATAACGCTTGTTTTTCAGCAACAAGACTTAAATCAATTTCTTTAAAAATAAAAGCAACAATTTCTTGATCTACTGCATCATTCAATTCAAAACCATGCGAGCGAGCTGTTTGATAAATAGTTCTGAGTACCAACACAATTGAAGCAGGAATATCGAGTGTTGCCCCCCACACGCCTGATGCACCCGTTACTACACCTTGAGCCGCAGCCAATATTTTATTTTGCTCAATTAATGCCTGACTTAAGCGTTGTGAACGCGCAGTGTCTTTGCTCAATTCAGCCAGTTCAGTTACCCCAGCTTCTGTAAGGATTTTTTCTGTGAGGGAGGTATTGGAACTAAATTCACTTAACCAATCAAACAAAGTATCACTCACTTTATCTGCAAAATCGGGAGAAATGAATGCAGCAACTTGGTTGACCTTATTATAGTGTCGACCTAAAAGCTGATGCGACACCTTTGGTAGTTGTTGGCGCAACATCTGCTGAGGACTTTCATATTTTTCAATATCAAAAGGCGTTTTAAGTCGTGCTTGTCCATCGACAATTTTTGCAGGATTGACACTTTCAATTGCGCTGGAAGTTTTAGAAACCCCTTGAGCATTTTGGAATTCCGTGCTGAGTTTTTTTGCCGCTTCAATCGCTTGCATTAATAAACCAGAACTTTGTTTTTTTGAGGATGTTGCCATCAAGTGCCTCTAATTCTATATTTGTATAATGCTTTAAATACTAGGTTGAATACGTTTTTATCTCAACTTTTATCTGTGTATTTTCATTACGATTCGTCACATTGTGTCTGTCATTTGACATAAGCCATCTACCGTTGAAAACAGAGACAAAATTTACAATAAGCAATCAGAATCCTTGTCTGTTATTATAATGTCATTCATTCCTAAGCTATTTTGATCGCTATTTCACTCTCCTGCTTGTTCTTTTGTAGTGATCATCTATTGGGCTTAGCATTTATCATAAAGGGATCTGTCAATGAAACGTGTTGTAATCACTGGCATGGGCATTAACTCATGCATCGGTAACTCCTTAGACGACGTCACTCATTCTTTACAAAATGGGATCTCTGGGACACGTTTTAACCCGACTTATGCTGAACTGAATTTTAAAAGCCATGTGAGTGCTGCGGCTGAACAAAATTTTGATGGAATTGATCGTAAAATCAAACGTTTTATGAGCGTATGTGCCATGTATGCCTACAATACGGCTGTGGCTGCCATCGAACATGCAGGTTTAAAACTGGAAGATGTTGCCAACAATCCGCGTTACGGTATTACTGGCGGCTCAGGCGGCAATTCAACCGCATCTGTTGCAGAAGTGGTTAAATTGCTAGATGAAAAAGGCGCACGTAAAGTCGGCCCTTTTTATGTACCTCGCAATATGAGCAACACCATTACTGCGAATGTTGGCGTTTCACTAAAGATTCAAGGAATTTCCCATTCAATTACCAGCGCATGTGCAACTTCAGCCGATGCGATTGGATATGCATTTAACATGATTCAACTGGGTAAACAAGACTTGATGCTGGCAGGTGGTGGTGAAGAAGACCATTGGTCACAAAGCGTATTGTTTGATGCGATGGGTGCATTATGTAGTAAATATAATGATTGTCCTGAAACCGCTTCTCGCCCGTATTCAAAAGACCGCGATGGCTTTGTGATCGCGGGTGGCGGCGGTTATGTCATTCTTGAATCACTTGAACACGCTCAAGCTCGCGGGGCGAATATTCTAGCCGAAGTGGTTGCCTATGCCGCCAATAGTGATGGTGCAGATATGGTTGCGCCAAGCGGCGAAGGTGCGACACGCTGTATTTT
>DAOMAH010000226.1:0-3529 GCA_035426725.1 Acinetobacter sp. | reverse complement strand
ATATTTGATAGACTCGTTGACTGAATCTGAGATACTAAGTTTGTACTCATCTATTTTAAAAGAAAAATCCAAAACACTTTTGCATTTTGGATTTCTAACTTAAAGCGCCGTCTTAATCAACGGACATGCTGCCAAATCTGCATATAAAGCATGCACTTGCTCCAATTCTTCAAAGCGCAATTGTGCGGTTAAAGAATGATATTTTCCTGTTCGTGACGGTTGTACTTTCACAGAATTTCCATCAAATTCTGGGAAGTGCTTTTTTAAAATATCAACAACTGCCACTCGAAGTTCATCCCCTGCATTACCAATCAATTTGATTGGATAGTCCATTGGGAAAACCCAAAGATGTTCTTGCAATTCACGAGAAGGAGTGCGGTCTAACATGAGCAACCTCTTAATTTGAAACGCCTGCATGAGCGCAGGCGTTATTGATATGAACAATAAATGGGGGTGCTTGAATGAACTTCAAGCACTTTGCATTTTAGTCATTTTCCAAGAATGAACGTAAGTGTTCTGAGCGAGAAGGATGACGTAATTTTCGCAACGCTTTCGCTTCAATCTGACGGATACGTTCACGTGTTACATCAAATTGTTTACCCACTTCCTCTAAGGTATGGTCAGTTGGCATATCAATACCAAAACGCATTTTTAAAACCTTCGCTTCACGTTCGGTTAAGTTTTCAAGCACTTCACGCGTCGCTTCTTTTAAGCCTTCAGAGGTCGCAGCATCAATTGGTGAGGTAATGTTGGAATCCTCAATGAAGTCACCCAAGTGCGAATCTTCATCATCACCAATTGGTGTTTCCATTGAAATGGGTTCTTTTGCGATTTTAAGCACTTTACGAACTTTCACTTCATCCATTTCCAAACGCTCACCCAATTCTTCAGGGGTAGGCTCACGGCCCATTTCTTGAAGAAGTTGACGTGAAACACGATTGATTTTGTTAATCGTTTCAATCATGTGTACTGGAATACGAATGGTACGTGCTTGGTCGGCAATCGAACGCGTAATTGCTTGACGAATCCACCAAGTTGCATAAGTCGAAAACTTATAACCACGACGGTATTCAAACTTATCCACGGCTTTCATCAAGCCGATATTACCTTCTTGAATCAAGTCGAGGAACTGTAAGCCACGGTTGGTATATTTTTTCGCAATTGAAATCACCAAACGTAAGTTGGCTTCGACCATTTCTTTCTTGGCACGACGTGCTTTTGCTTCACCAACTGCCATGCGTTTAGAAATATCTTTGATATCTTTAACGCTTAACTCAAGTTCTTTTTCAATGTCTGCAATTTTTTGCTGGAATGCGAGAACATCTGGACGTACTTTTTCCAAATGCACTTTGGTTTCAGCAGGTGCTATCGCGATTTGCTCATCTAACCATCCAGGGTTTGATTCTTGTTCAGGGAAACTAATACGGAACTGATTGCGATCCATACGACCACGACGCACGGCATAACGCATAATTTCACGTTCATTGGTACGGATTTGATCATGTGTACCGCGAATCATTTCTGAAATAATATCAAACAAACGCGGGGTAAATTTGAACATCATAAACACAGTTGCTAGGGCTTCAAGCGATACTTTTGCTTCTTCACTATGACGGCCATGCTTTGCCACAATCGCTTTTGTTTCGTTCCAAGCAGTTTCTAATTCAGTAAAACGTGCTTTAGCAATTTCAGGGTCAGGACCAGATTCGCCTTCCTCTTCTTCAGCATCACCACCACTCTCAGATTCATCTTCATCTTCATTAACTTTTACAGCAGGCGTGGCAGCTGGAGGTACTTCTTCGACAAGTTCTGCCTCTTCCAAAACTTCTGGAATTTCCTCATTTGTTTCGGGGTCTAAATAGCCTGATAGCACATCGGCAAGACGTCTTTTCGGTAATTCTTTCGGGTCAGCTGGTTGTAAGGTTTCGTTGTATTCTTTTAAAACCACTTCAACCGCATTTGGCCAATACGCAATCGAATGCAAAACGTCACGAATTCCTTCTTCAATGCGTTTTGCAATACTGATTTCGCCTTCACGTGTCAGAAGTTCAACCGTCCCCATTTCCCGCATATACATACGGACAGGGTCGGTGGTACGACCAGGTTCGCTTTCAACAGAAGCAAGAACAGCTGCGGCTTCTTCTTCGGCAACTTCATCGGCTGCTTCAGTTGATTCACCAAACATGGTGTCATCTGTTTCAGGCGCACGTTCGTGTACAGGAATCCCGACATCTTGAAGCATTTGAATAATATCTTCAATTTGCTCACTTTCGGTAATTGAGTCTGGGAGATGATCGTTAACCTCAGCGTAAGTTAAGTAACCTTGTTCTTTGCCTCGGCTAATCAGAGCCGCTACTTGCGAAGTAGGGGAATTCATATCGCTCATCTTTGCTTACTCTTGTGTTGAATCTGTGGCGGTGAAAAACCGTGCATGATAGCACAGTTCACGACGAATGTTTTGGATTCGCTCGGTCTGTTTTAAATAAAAAAATAGGTGTAAATTCATACTGGTTGGTTGATTATGAGGTCGAATCATTTTTTTTCAAGTATCCAAATTTTAAAAAGCATGGATCTCATACTGAGTGCCTATAATGTATAAATACACAAAAATCTTGCCGAAAAAAAGTACAAAACACGGTTTTAGAGTGAAAAAATCAAATAAAACTTGACAAGAAAATCTAGGACAGATAAATAGCGGCTAGACCCAATAACATTTTCATAAAGAGGTAGTGTTCGTGTCTTCAACAGATTTTGAATTAGATGATGATAATTTCACCGAAGATGATGTGAGTTTTGAAGACACATCAGCAAAAATCAGTGCTAAAGAATCATTGGAAAAACGCCGTTTAATTGATGATTTACTCGCGCAGCGTCGTTTAGAGAAAGAATTAAAAGATTTTGACTACGATTTTGATGACGATGATTTAGGTGATGAAGACTAAGCAAATTTGCTGAGAATTTAGATTCGAAAATGTTATGCTGTTATCGCTATATTTTAAATTGGATAGAACATGAGTACCTTAGATTTAGACGTGTTAAGTAATTTCCTCGATGGCGATCAGAACGAATACGGTCTAGATTTTGCAGCGACTCATGGTTTTTTATGTGCGCTCGCAGTCGGCCCAGCTTTTGAACGTTGGTTAGATGAATTATTTGAGAGCAATCAAAAGAAAGTTCCAAATGAAATCATTGAGCAAATTAAACTTTGGTTGGAAAGTATTCGCCAAAACCTAGCCAATGAAGAAGGTATTGAATTTCCTTTTGAAATTGAAGAAGCCGATGTCGAATCGAGTTTAGGTGACTGGAGTGTTGGTTTTGTGGATGCCATGTTCCTAAACGAAGATGCATGGTTTGCACCTGAATACGAAGAACAATTGGTTGATTTGACTTTGCCGATTATGGTGTTTAGCGGAATTGATGAAGAAGATCCGCAAATGGAAACTTTCCGCCGCAACGGTCAGTTGATGGATGAGTTGGCGGAAGAAATTCCTGAAAATTTAAATGAAATTTATTTGATGTACCATACGCC
>DAOMAH010000225.1:0-3543 GCA_035426725.1 Acinetobacter sp. | reverse complement strand
CGTTGAGCCATATCTTGCGTGACCTCACCTGTACCTTTGACTTGAGCATAATCACGAACACGACGTAATAAACGATTGGCAATACGTGGCGTGCCCCGAGCGCGGCGGGCGATTTCAATAGAACCGTCTTTGGTAATCGGCACATCCATCAAATTGGCTGAACGTGTCACGATATGAGTTAGATCTTCTACAGAATAAAATTCTAAACGCTGCACAATGCCGAAACGATCGCGCAAAGGAGAGGTGAGTAGACCTGCACGTGTGGTTGCTGCAACCAAAGTAAATGCGGGTAAATCGAGTTTAATCGAACGTGCGGCTGGGCCTTCGCCAATCATGATATCCAGTTGATAATCTTCCATCGCTGGATAAAGGATTTCTTCAATCACAGGCGAAAGGCGATGAATTTCATCAATAAACAGTACATCGCCTTCTTCAAGATTGGTCAGCATGGCTGCCAAATCGCCTGCACGTTCCAGCACAGGCCCAGAAGTGGATTTTAAATTACCACCCATTTCCCGCGCGATAATATTGGCGAGCGTGGTTTTACCTAAACCGGGTGGGCCAAAAATCAAGGTGTGATCGAGTGCTTCACCACGGCCACGTGCAGCACCAATGAAGATTTCCATTTGCTCGCGTACTACAGGCTGACCGATATAATCTGCCAATGAAGTCGGGCGAATCGCTCGATCAAAATGATCTTCAGGTTTTTCAGAACCACTAATTAAACGGTCTTGCATAATAAATTCAGTCTATCTTTATTTATTCAATGATTTTAATGCTGCGCGGATGATATCACTGGCTTCAGTAAAATCTGCTTTTACTGATTGAATCAGTTTTTGTGCTTCAAGCGGTTTATAACCTAAAGATTGTAAAGCAGCTTCTGCTTCAGCAACAGCTGAGTTTCCAGTGAATTGTATTTGAGTCGATGTTGCATTATTTGCAGTAGCATTGCTTGAAAATGCTTTGAAACGATCACGTAGTTCAATCATCAAACGTTCAGCGGTCTTAGTGCCAACACCGGGAACTTTGACCAATGTTTTTACATCACCGTTTTCTACAGTATGTATTAACATATCAATGCTCAAAGTCGAAAGAATCCCGAGTGCCATTTTAGGGCCAACACCATTCACTTTAAGCAAAGTACGAAAAATGATTTTCTCTTGTGCATCACTAAAACCATAAAGTTGCTGTGCATCTTCACGAACCACCAAATGCGTCCATAACGTGACTTTTTGTCCTTTTTGTAATTGGCAAAATGTTGACAGTGGCGTATCTATTTCATAGCCGACACCATTTACATTCAGCAATACAGTTGGGGCTTCTAGGGCAAACACTTCGCCAATTAAACATCCGATCATTGAGTTATCTTCTAAAATTAAAGTGGGTAAAAATTAGGGAGCAATGTTGTGTGCAATGTCTTTCATTGTCATAAACAATTTGTTTGGATATTGGCTCAAGGCTTGAAATCCATATTGTTGATAAAATTCAGCTACGCCATCTTTTGCATCCACGAGAACTAATGGGAATGCCACAATTGCACTCGCTTGATGTAAACGATGTAAGGCATCTAATAATAAAATTGCACCTAATCCTTGTTTTTGATAGCGATGATCCACTGCCAAACGTGCAATTAAACCTACGGAACTGACAGAAGCATGTTTTTTTTGCAATTGCAGGGGCAAGGTAGACAAATCCAGTGTGGTCATGGTTAACGTATAAAACCCCATAATCCAAGAGGAATTGACTGGATCAATGAGTACATATGTTCGAGCATTATCTTTTTGAGCTTGTTGACTGGCAATTTGAGTGAGATATTGATTTAACACTTGATTCTGACAATCAAAACGTTGCCGATCATGCTGTTGTTTATCCAATAAAATAATATTCATTCTTGAGTTTGACGATAACGTTGAGCTGCTTGTTGTAATTTTGCATGAGTTTGAGCAGGTTGATCTAATGCTGTAATCAATGTCAAAGTATCTTTTTCATTAAGCTGTAAAGTTTGTTCTTGGATTAACACTTGTTTCGCTTTTTCAATAGCAGCACTGAGTACAAAGGCATTCAAACTTGACATGCCCAGTAAATTTGCAGCCTGAATAAGTAAAGCTTGTGTTTGCTCATCAACACGAGCTGTAATTCGAGGATGATAGGCTGACATGGTACACCGAAAAATTAAATCTGATGTGCCATTATGGCACATCAATGACGAGGGGTAAAAGCATATTCACGTAACAAAATATAGAGAAATTTAGAAAAATCCAACCTTATTTCCTTGTAACTCTTGCGCTAAGCTATACGCCTGATGATCTGAAAATTTACTCACAATATCTAAGACTTGCATAATATTGTTGTAATGATTGTTTTGTAGATTCACGCCTGAATGCTGCAAAATCGACATCAAACGCTGTTCTTTAAAGCTCAATGTTTTATGTGGCATGGTCAGAGGAATAAAAGCATCCAAAATGGTTTGTAAACTTTGATGTGCAATAATTTCTAAACCTGATTTTTGTGGATGCTCAAAAATTCGATCTCTCGCCAAGTTTTTAGCAGCTTGAATGCCAATGGCGATATCAGGTGAGCAATACTGCAACAGGCTGCCTTTGAGTTGACCCGTTAAAATTTCATAATGATGTTTGGCAAATGCAGTGGTGACTTCGTCGACCAAGCGTTTCATCACGCGGCCACGTAAAGCTGCAATTTTTTGTTGCCAATTGCTATGTGGTAGATGCAATTCTTCAGGATAACCAAAATCGGCAATTAAATTCAGAAAAATTGGCTCGACTTCGGCATAACTCAACATATTCAGAATAATGCCATCTTCTAGGTCGATCAACGCATAGCACATATCATCGGCGGCTTCTAATAAATAGGTCAATGGATGCCGACAATAATGATATTCACCAAGTTGAATTAAACCGAGTTGTTCAGCCAGTTGTTTTAAAATGTCTTTTTCAGATTGATAGCAACCAAATTTTGCCCGTTTATGTGACGGGGTTTCTCCTTGTTCTTCGATGGTTTTGGAGAGCCATGGATATTTTAAATATGCACCAAGCGTGGCACAGGTTAAACGCATCCCACCATCATCAGGGTGATAATCGACACGACTGAGTAAGCGGAGCCCTTGTGCATTGCCTTCAAACTGACGTACGTCGGCGGCTTCTTCTGGTGTTAATTGCGTTAAAAAATCACGGTGTGAAGCATCATCAAACCATTCACGAATCGCATATTCACCTGCATGTCCAAACGGTGGATTGCCAATATCATGGGCTAAACACGCTGCTTGAATGATCGCTCCAACATCGGCAGGGGAAATCCACATCGGCAGTTCATCTTTGATTTTTTCAGCAGCAAGCATGCCGAGCGAACGACCGATACAAGAAACTTCAAGCGAATGCGTCAGGCGCGTGTGAATGCCGTCATGTTGTGTCAGTGGATGAACTTGTGTTTTTCGATTTAGCTGGCGAAAACTTTGGGAAAATATGATTCGGTCATAATCTTTATGAAAAGGGCTTCGCGCCAGTTCTGTACTGCTTTTTTTGCTAC
>DAOMAH010000224.1:0-3559 GCA_035426725.1 Acinetobacter sp. | reverse complement strand
TTTTAGATGATTTTCACGATTAAGGGCAGTGCTCCATTCAAAATGCAGCGCATTTGGGATGTGACCACCACGACGCGCGGCTAAACGCAAGCCTGTATATTCGTCATGGCTACGACAGTCCCATAGCTGAATATCTTGTGCTTCAATGTTTTGCAGCAACTCATCATATTCAATCCGATGCTGTTGTACGGCATCCGAATCAACAGTTAAAAGATCAGAAACTGGTGTGAATTTTTCAATTTCTGTGGTGGTCGGCAACCCTGCACCTAACCACGCATGAATGCCACCATTAATTAAACTGGTACGATGAAAACCCAAGCAATGTAAATTCCAAATCAATCGCCCTGCCCATGCACCACCTTCGTCGTCATAGACCACCACATGATGCTGCGGCGAAATATTCAACTTTTCAATCAGGGCTTGTAAACCATCAGCATCAGGCAGTACGCCATTGGCTTGTTCATGTTGCCCCAGTAAATATTTAGGCTGTAAATGCATCGCATGTGGAATATGTAATTGCTCATAAACCGACGCTCGGCTTAAATCGACAATACGAATCAACTCATGCCCTAAATATGGCACAAGTTGCTCAGGTTCAATCAATAAATCTATTTTAAAATCAACATCAGTCATTGTTATGCTGTCTTTTCGCGCTTTGAGATAATTTTAGCATAGTCACATTTTGATCTTTGTCTGATTTTTTGCTTTCCTTTCAAAAAATGAATGAGAGCACCTCACCTAAGCGAACGCTTTTCTTGCGTTTTACGAACGACTCTCTGATAAAATCTTTCTTTCATATTCTTCACCTTTATTAAAGCTATGCGTGCATTGATTCAACGAGTTCTCGAAGCAAAAGTGGTGGTCGACGGACAAATCACAGGCGAGATTCAGCAAGGTTTATTGGTGTTCTTGGGTCTAGGTAAGGCTGACACTTTAGAAAAAGGTCAAAAACTGATTGATAAGCTGTTGAAATATCGAATTTTCGATGATGAAAATGGGAAAATGGGTTGGAGTGTTACTCAAGCGCAAGGCGGTATTTTATTGGTCTCGCAATTTACCTTAATGGCAAACACGCAAAAGGGATTGCGCCCCGACTTTAGCCCTGCGATGCCTCCTGCTGAAGCCGAAGCACTGTATCAACAATTGGTTGACTATACGCGTCTACATTTTCCACAGGTTCAGGTTGGTGTTTTTGCTGCGGACATGAAAGTACATTTGGTCAATGATGGGCCCGTGACTTTTAACTTAGAAATTGAATAAATATGTGCCGTAAAAAAACTCCCGAATCGGGAGTTTTTTATTGCAGTTTGTTTATTATTTGCCTGTTTTTTCTTTAATAAAAGCTCGTGCTTGACGAAGCTTTTCTTTCACAGGTTTTGGCACTTTAGGTGGAATCAATTTCGCTGCTTGGTTGAACCAAACCAACAAACTAAAATCACCTTCCATTTTAATACTGCCATCTTGCATACCTGTCATAAATGCAGTTGGGTCGCCTTTGACTAAGGTTTTGACGCCTTGTTCGCTACTCGCAAATTGTAAAATAAAATCAGCTTTTTCAGGGCTGCCTGAAACAGTGTCAATCTTGCCACGGTTAACAATAATTTGACGCGCTAAACCTGAATCTGTGCCAATTTGAATGCGAAATTCACGATCATGAACCAATTCAACAAACTTCGGGCTAGTACGTGCCAATTGCTTCATGCGCAATGCCAAACCTGCAACCAATAAGTCCAGTGGATCAGTGCTGACATCAACAATTGGTAGATTAACCACAGGTAAAGAAGAAAGTTTCATGACAATAATGCCTATTATGTAAGAATGAGAATTAAGACGCTTATATCCTAGCACAGTTGCAAGCAGACAAACGTGCGGAAATCACAGAAAATCGACACAAAAAAGGCATGCTGTGCATGCCTTTTTTACAATCTGAAAAATGGAAAATTAACGGCTAGAGCATTGTTGTTGATCGTCTTTATACACTGGCGTATGTTCAATGTATTGACGCGTTGCCAATTGTTTTTGCGCCTGTTTATCTTCACGTAATAAAACAAATGTGACCGTAATCATCGCGAAGCTCAATGCGGTGAGATAACTATATGCGACTGACAAATCAAACATAGATTGCACACCAAAGCGTACCACCTCTAACAGTCCCCAACACAGCATACCTGCCAACATAAAACTCAACCAACGACGATAAGGAGAAAAGAATACAGTCATCACTGCGACAGCGATTAAGCCAAATCCAACCCACATGGTGAAATTCGCTGTTTCCATATAAACCTCCGTCTTTAAAAAATTTAGTCTGTTCTAGTCAAACTGCTATTGTTGTTTAATTTCTAACGCTTATTTGCTCATTGCATTTAGGTCTTTATGCATTATGGAAGTTTTTTTAAAGAAGAAAAGAGGTAAAAACCAACGCTACGACACAAGCTGTCGCAATATGTTTTTGTCATTACACATTTTAAAATCATAAAACGTCGATGGTGCTATATGGCATCGATTACCGCGTGTCATTACAAATAAATAGCCGATATTTTTTATGCAAAAAAACTTTTTCTTGAATTTTTTTATCGTTGTTTTTCTATACATTTAGACATGATTATGAACAAATCGTGACAGCAAAAAAATGCACCATATCGTGACAACACAACATGATGCAGCATTAGCGGTTTGAAGCTTTTAAGCGCGATTCAGGTCTTTATCGTGCATACCCAATAAGTACAGCACACCGTCTAATCCCACACTTGAAATGGCTTGATTGGCATTTTGACGAACCAACGGTTTAGCACGATATGCCACGCCTAAACCTGCAATTGATAACATCGGCAGATCGTTCGCACCATCGCCTACTGCCATCGCCTGTTCCAATGAAATGCCCATTTTATCAGCAAGTTGACGCAGTAATTCCGCTTTACGTGCGCCATCAACAATGGCACCTTTCACCTCGCCTGTGACGACACCACCTTGCACATCTAAAATATTGGCGTGGACTTCATCAATCCCTAATTTTGCTTGCAAATATTCAGCAAAATATTGGAATCCACCTGACAAAATAGCGGTTTTATAACCTAAGGCTTTCAACGTTGAGATTAAGCGCTCTGCCCCTTCGGTAATGGTTAGGCGTTCGGCAATGTGTGGTAGCACAGAAGCGTCTAAGCCTTTTAATAACGCCACACGCGCACGGAAACTTTGTTGGAAATCAAGTTCACCCAACATGGCACGTTCTGTAATTTCAGCAACTTGTGGCCCAACCCCTGCTTCCAATGCCAGCTCATCAATCACTTCTTGTTCAATGAGCGTAGAATCCATATCAAAACAAACCAAACGTCGATTACGGCGATAGGCATTGTCTTCTTGTACTGCCACATCAATATTCAGGTTCCCCGATAAGCTCAAACAGGCCGCACGCATGGCTTGCGCATCGAGCATTTGCCCACTCAAACCAAACTGCACACAGGCACGACGTGGAAAAGCACTTGCTTGTTCTGGGTCAAATCGCCCAGATAAGCGTGTGACGGTTTCAATATTAAAGCCTTGACTTGAAACAATTTTTGTT
>DAOMAH010000223.1:0-3566 GCA_035426725.1 Acinetobacter sp. | reverse complement strand
GCTTCAAACAAAGTCACCGCATGACCACGACTCGCTGCAACAGTTGCAGCAGACATTCCAGCGACACCACCACCAACAACCGCTATCCGTTTTGGTTTTTTTGTTTTGATATAAACCAATTCGGTTTCAAAACATGCTTGTGGGTTGACTAAACAAGTAACACGCTCATTTTTAAAGGCATGGTCTAAACACGCTTGGTTACAGGCGATACAAGTATTAATTTCATCGACACGATTGGTTGCAGTCTTATTCACCCAGTATGGATCAGCTAAGAATGGACGTGCCATTTGCACCATATCTGCCTTGCCTGAAGCAATAATGTCTTCTGCAACATCTGGCATATTAATACGGTTTGATGCAATCACAGGAACTGAAACATGCTGTTTAACTACAGCGGTATAATCCACAAATGCAGCACGAGGCACAGAAGTTACAATCGTAGGAATACGCGCTTCATGCCAGCCAATACCTGTATTTAATAGAGTAATACCCGCTTTCTCTAATGCTTTGGCAACAGCAATGACTTCTTGCATCGTATTACCATCATGCACTAAATCTAACAAAGATAGGCGAAATGCAATGATGAATTTTTCACCGACTTTGGCACGAATCGCTTTAACAATTTCAACAGGGAAACGCATACGATTTTCAATCTCGCCGCCCCAACGATCTGTACGCTTATTCACGTGATTGCTTAAAAATTGGTTAATTAAATAACCTTCAGAACCCATGATTTCCACGCCATCATAGCCTGCTTTTTTGGCGAGGCTTGCACAACGAGCGTAATCTTCAATCGTTGCCAAAATCTGTGAATCAGACATCTGACGTGGTTTAAAAGGATTAATTGGTGCTTGAATCGGTGATGATGACACCGAAAAAGGATGATAACCGTAGCGTCCTGAATGCAAAATTTGCATTAAGATTTTGGTGCCATGTTTATGCACAGCATGGGTTACAAGGCGATGATGCGGAATATCGGTCAAGCTATTCATCGTACCACCAGCAGGCAGCAACCAACCTTGACGGTTTGGAGAAATCCCTCCAGTAATGATCAGACCAACGCCACCCTTTGCTCGTTCTTCAAAATAAGCTGCAAGTTTTGGATAATTATAAAAACGATCTTCTAAACCTGAGTGCATTGAGCCCATGACCACACGGTTTTTAATGGTGGTGAAGCCTAAATGAAGCGGTTTTAAAATATTTGCATAGCTAGTCATGACATTCCTTCTATATTTTGGCTTTGCAACTTGTTGCATAGCACTTTAACTGAATTTTTATTGGTGTTTATGACTCTTTTTAAGAAAATGCTGACGCTAAAGTCAACGCATCAGACTCAATTTCGCTCTCAATCGTAGTAAGTACAAACTGTGCTCATTAGAACATAAATTTTATACATAGTTATTTATTGAAGAAAACAAGCGCAATGAAAAGTGTTACAATAGTGCCAATTTTTATTCTCCAAGCCCTTTTTATTTTCGTCTGGGGCTTGACTGATAATGTTTAGGACTAGCAATGACTGATAATGCAACGATCTTGCAGCACGTACCGGTAGGCAAAAAAGTTGGGATTGCCTTTTCTGGTGGTCTCGATACTTCAGCAGCTTTATTGTGGATGAAACAAAAAGGCGCAGAGCCTTATGCGTATACCGCAAACTTAGGTCAGCCGGATGAAGATGACTATGATGCGATTCCAAAGAAAGCAGAACAATACGGTGCAGTCAAAGCTCGCTTAATCGATTGTCGCTTACAACTTGCCCTTGAAGGAATAGCGGCGATTCAGTGTGGCGCATTCCACATCAGCACGGGCGGCGTTCCATATTTCAACACCACACCTTTAGGTCGTGCAGTTACAGGGACTATGCTTGTAACAGCGATGAAAGAAGACGACGTCAACATTTGGGGTGACG
Organism: Acinetobacter sp.; assembly: GCA_035426725.1. GTDB lineage: Bacteria > Pseudomonadota > Gammaproteobacteria > Pseudomonadales > Moraxellaceae > Acinetobacter. The sequence goes on along the minus strand of DAOMAH010000223.1, from coordinate 1,660 downwards.
GTTCGACTTATAAAGGTAATGATATTGAACGTTTCTATCGTTATGGTTTATTGACCAATCCTGCCCTCAAAATCTATAAGCCTTGGTTAGACCAAACTTTTATTGATGAGTTAGGCGGTCGTGCCGAAATGTCGCAATTCTTAATCGACAACGGCTTTGACTATAAAATGTCAAAAGAAAAAGCTTACTCAACTGACTCAAATATGTTGGGCGCAACACACGAAGCCAAAGATTTAGAATACCTCAATGCAGGCATTAAAATCGTTGACCCAATTATGGGCGTTGCGTTCTGGAAAGACGACGTACAAATTGCTGCTGAAGAAGTATCCATTACTTTTGAAGAAGGCTTCCCTGTTGCGATCAATGGTCAACGTATTGAGGATCCTGTTGAGTTCATTTTAGAAGCCAACCGTATCGGTGGTCGTCATGGTCTAGGCATGTCTGACCAAATCGAAAATCGTATCATCGAAGCCAAATCTCGCGGCATTTATGAAGCACCAGGCATGGCATTGTTACACATCGCTTATGAACGTTTAGTGACTGGTATTCATAACGAAGACACCATTGAACAATACCGCATTAACGGTCTACGTTTAGGTCGTTTGCTTTACCAAGGCCGTTGGTTCGACTCGCAAGCGTTGATGCTGCGTGAAACCGCACAGCGTTGGGTGGCTAAAGCCGTAACAGGTACGGTGACTTTAGAGCTTCGTCGCGGTAATGACTACACCATTATGAACACTGAATCTCCAAACCTCACTTATGAAGCTGAGCGTTTAACTATGGAAAAAGGTGATTCAATGTTCTCTCCAATGGATCGTATCGGTCAGTTGACTATGCGTAACCTCGACATTACCGATACACGTGCAAAACTTGGTATCTATACTGAAACTGGGTTGTTGTCTGTCGGTCAAGGTTCTGCAATTCCACAATTGGAAAGCAAAACCAAATAATTTTTGATTCACTCAAAATTGTAATGAAAGGCTGAATTTGATATTCAGCCTTTTTTAATGGCTTTTAAATAGTTTGAGTAATCATTCTACCTATAGAACAATACGTTATATTTATAAACTATTTATCACTTTTATCAAACTATAAGATAAGTCTTATGAAGCAAAACAGAATAATAGGAGATGCAAGATGAATGCTTATCTACATCGTAGTGAAAATCGTGGGCATGTCAAAGCAGGTTGGTTAGACACTTATCATAGCTTTTCATTTGGTAGCTGGTATAACCCGAAATACATGGGTGTTAGTGCGCTTCGTGTGATCAACGATGATACGGTCGCCGCCCATAATGGTTTCGGTACGCATCCGCATGACAACATGGAAATTTTAACCTATGTACTTGATGGCACTATTTCCCATAAAGACAGCATGGGCAACGAAGGTCAAATTCATGCGGGTGAATGGCAGTTGATGAGTGCAGGAACTGGCGTGACTCATAGCGAGAAAAATCAACATGATCAAGCGGTGCATTTGTTACAAATTTGGATTCAACCAAATGTGCAAAATGCTGAACCTACCTATCAGCAAATTCAACTGAATCCAAAAGACCATCCAAACCAATGGCATTTGATTGCGGGTGATACATCTGCGCCGATGTTGATTCGTCAAAATACTGAGGTAAAAACGGCTGTCATTGAACAAGGTCATAATTTAG
>DAOMAH010000222.1:0-3574 GCA_035426725.1 Acinetobacter sp. | reverse complement strand
ATTTAGGCTTTATTTCTAATTTTCCACGTAACGGAAAATGTGCATCCACAGCTTTAACATTCACCATCACAAACTGGTTTTGGGTATGTGCCATCGAACTAAACATCGTTACAGCGGCTTGTTTTAGGTGCAATTTTTCTGCATGTTGCAACCAAGTGGCTTGAATTGGGTCATGATCAGATAAAACCAAATCTGCGCCTAACATTTCAGCAGCTTGCAGCGTGACTGCATTTTGCACTTGCTGATTACTAAACTTTAAAGCAGTGGTGGTACTAATCGCCAGTGATAAGGCAATGATCAATAAATACAGCCCACCGGTGCGAAAGCTTTGTAGCAGAAGCGGTTTGAAAATGGCATTCATCTTCCCGTCTCGCTCTGTACGATTTCCTGAATTTGACCGTCAACCAGTTTCACATGACGTTGACATAATGCCGCTAGATTTTGATCATGCGTGACTAAAACTAGAGTAGTGCCTAATTCTTTATTTAAATCAAATAAAAGTTGTTCAATTTCTTCTGCGGTTTGCCCATCTAAATTACCAGTCGGTTCATCTGCAAAAATGATTTTAGGTTCAGCAATCAACGCACGAGCAATTGCAACACGCTGTTGCTCACCACCCGATAAGACCTTCGGCGTTTGCTGTGCTTGACGAATTAAACCCACACGTTCCAACCATGCTAAGGCTTTTTGTTCAGCTTGTTTAAAGTTGAAATTTGGCTGCAAGCGCAAAGGCAGCATCACGTTTTCCAAAGCACTGAGCTGTGGCAAAAGCTGAAAGGACTGAAATACAAAACCAATATTTTCTAAACGAACTTTAGCACGCTGTTCTTCCGATAAAGTATGCACAGCTTGTCCGCACACTATTAATTCACCTGAACTTGCTTGATCTAACGTCGCTAAAATTCCAAGCAACGTGGATTTCCCTGAGCCTGAACGCCCTGTAATCGCAATTTGTTCACCTTGAGCAATCTCTAAATCTATGTCTTTTAAAATGGTGAGATTTTGCTGATGAATTTGAATATTTTGTGTAACTTTCCGAGCAGAAATAATCGGTTGTGGCATGATGTCAGTTACCCTTGAGAACAAATTTGAAGTGCAATGCAAAACTCTAAAGTGATCTTATCAATCATTAAAATGCTGGGAATTCTCAGCATTAGTTGTATATCGACTGTGGTTTCAGCCAAAACCATTCTCATCGTAGGAGATAGTCTTAGCGCAGCTTATGGCATCGCTCCCAAACAAGGTTGGGTGCAATTATTACAACAACGTTTAGACCAACAGTATCCGAAACAACACAAGGTGGTCAATGCAAGTGTCAGTGGTGAAACGACTAGCGGCGCACTAGCAAGGCTGCCAAAATTATTGCAGACCTACCAACCTCAAGTGGTGGTGATTGAACTTGGCGGAAATGACGGCTTGCGTGGACAACCACCGCAGATCATTCAAAATAACTTAGCGCAATTGATACAGCTCAGTCAAAAAAATAAAGCCACTGTTTTACTGTTTGGTATGAAAATACCGCCGAATTATGGCACAGCATATAGCGCTGCGTTTGAGAAAAATTATCAGGTGGTCAGTCAACAATATAAAATTAAACTGTTACCTTTCTTTCTTGATGGTGTCGCGGGGCATAAAAATTTAATTCAAAATGATCAAATACACCCCAATGCTAAAGCACAACCGATGTTACTCAATTTAGCTTACCCATATATTAAAGGTGCCCTGTAGGCACCTTGGTCAAATCAGATTGATTTTAGAAATCAAGGAATGTAACTTCACCAGTTTCCAGTGAATATTCTGCACCAACTACAATCAACTTGCCCTTTTCAATCAAGCTTTCTAATACTGCAGAGCCATGACGCAATTGATTCACCGATGAAAAGACGTTGGAACGAACGGCATGGGTCGATAATTTTTTCAAATCATTTTTAAGTTCAGTTTGCATCAACACTTCAACCGATGGACGCACGCGGTTCACAATCGACATTAAGTTCGAAGATGGCGGTTGTTCAGGATGCATCAAAGTATCAATGGTCGCTTGAATTGCACCACAATGGCTGTGCCCCAATACAACTACAACGGCGCAATCATAACGCTCTGCGGCAAACTCTACGCTACCCACTTGCGATGGTGCAACCACATTGCCCGCAACACGAATCACAAATAAATCACCCAAGCCTTGGTCAAAGACCATTTCCGCAGGCACACGCGAATCTGAACAACCTAATATGATTGCAAAAGGATTTTGCTCACCTGCCAATAATGCACGCTCTTGATGGGTCAGATGATTTTGTTGCGACACTTCGCCTTTCACAAAACGAGCATTACCAACCTTTAAACGTTCTAAAGCTTCTTGTGCAGTGATCATGGGTGCATTCAATTTCTGATTAACATAAGCAAGCAGTTTAATGTGCTGCTGTTTGAAAGTCACTGATAAAAATACAAATATGTAATTACATTAACCACATATAAAATATTTAACTGCTCAAAAAGCGTGATTTCATTGGCAACAATTCCAATCACATTGTAAATTAAGCAAATGACACTGGTCACAACTTCAACAATAATCTTATGGTTTTAAAAAATACATCAAGGATAGAACAACGATGAATATTCAATTCCCTCAACCTTTCAAAAAAGCACTAAGTACTGCTTTAATTTCATGTGTTTTGGCAACAGCAGGACTCACTACCGTACACGCTGCTGAAATTGAAATGAGCTTCCAAAACTTATTGCAACAAGAACGCGGTTGGGCAGGTTTACAAAGCAAAACATTGAAAGTCGGCGATATCACTTGGTCGTATAGCGAAGGTGGTCAAGCGGGTAAACCTATTTTAATTATGATTCATGGTTTGGCTGGCAGCCGTGACAACTGGAATCGCGTTGCACGTGCGCTTACTGCAAATTACCATGTGGTTATTCCAGATATGCCAGGAAGTGGCGACACCCGAGTTGCTGATGATTTTGATTATTCAATTCCAAACGTGACTGAAAAATTACGCCGCTTTGTTGAAGCTGCTAACATCACAGGACCAGCACATATTGCAGGTCATTCACTTGGTGGCTCAGTTGCGATGCTATACGCAGGTCAATATCCATTAGAAACCAAAAGCTTATTCCTGATCGATGCTGCTGGTGTTTTCCGTGCTGCGAATACACCTTACTTAAAAGATCCTAACCATATTAAAAATATGATTGTGAGTAAGAAAGGTGATTTTAATTTCTTAATGCAACAAGCAATGGCGACACCACCGTTTATTCCAAAAGAAATTGCCCAAGCACAAGAAAAAATGATGATTGGTCAAGTAGATCAAACCCGTAAAGTCATCGATCAAATTATTGCCATGAATAAAATGTTCACGCCAGATTCTTTTGCTTTACTCGCAAAATCAATTGACGCACCTACCCTAATTTTATGGGGTAAACAAGACAAAATCATCAATGTAGAAGTGGCTGCTGAATTAAAATCGCTACTTAAAAATTCTCAAACACCTATTATTTTAGATGGTGTTGGTCACACGCCAATTTTGGAAGCCGACCAACTAGTGGTACAACAATACCTACCATTTTTAAA
>DAOMAH010000221.1:0-3585 GCA_035426725.1 Acinetobacter sp. | reverse complement strand
GGCACCGGGTTTTGATCTCGGCATCCGTTGGTTCGAATCCAGCCGCCCCTGCCATATCTCATGTTTAATCAGGCTTGTTTTGTGTCGTTTTCTGCTCAAATATCTTGACAGAATCGGTCAAAAATATTAAAGTTCTGCCGCATTAGGGGCGTCGCCAAGTGGTAAGGCACCGGGTTTTGATCTCGGCATCCGTTGGTTCGAATCCAGCCGCCCCTGCCATCTATTAGATTGTTTTTAAAATTACCCGTTGGAAAAATTAAAAACTTTTCCCTTGCGCTCGGTCGAAGTATTGCTTACCCCTATTTTAGAAAAATCATAGATTTTATCTTTTAATCGGGTCATGTGCTGCTTCACATAATCCTCGCTCAGGTGCTTCATGCCCAATCTTGTTATCTTCAGTGGAAGTGCTCATCCACAATTCGCTCAAAAAGTCGTTAGCCACCTGCATATCCCACTGGGAGCTGCTGCCGTAGGTAAATTTTCTGATGGTGAAATCACTGTCGAAATTACCGAAAATGTACGTGGTAAAGACGTCTTTATCGTCCAGTCTACTTGTGCACCAACCAATGATAACCTCATGGAAATCTTGGTGATGGCAGACGCGTTGCGTCGTGCAAGTGCGGGTCGTATTACTGCAGTGATTCCTTATTTTGGTTATGCACGCCAAGATCGTCGTCCACGTTCTGCTCGTGTTCCGATTACCGCTAAAGTCGTTGCAGATATGCTGACCACTGTGGGAATCGATCGTGTGGTCATGATTGATCTACACGCCGACCAAATTCAGGGTTTCTTCGATATTCCTGTCGATAACATCTACGGTACGCCTGCATTACTCGCCGATTTACGCCAACAACAGCATGACAACTTGATGGTGGTTTCACCTGACGTTGGTGGTGTCGTTCGTGCTCGCGCAGTTGCAAAACAATTGGGTGACATCGATTTAGCGATTATTGATAAACGTCGTCAAAAAGCCAATGAATCTCAAGTGATGCATTTGATCGGTGATGTTAGAGACCGTGACTGTGTAATTGTCGATGATATGGTAGATACCGCAGGTACGCTGTGTAAAGCTGCCGAAGCACTAAAACAATTTGGTGCGCGTCGTGTGATTGCCTATGCAACACATCCAGTATTATCTGGAAAAGCCATTGAAAATCTTCGTAATTCTGTAATTGATGAACTGGTTGTAACAGACACCATTCCACTTTCAGAAGAAGCATTGAACTTAGGCAAAATTCGCCAAGTTTCAGTTGCGAGCATGGTTGCTGAAACAATTCGTCGCATTAATAACGAAGAATCTATTAGCGCAATGTTTGATAGTTATCTATAATACGCCAGCTTTTTTCTTAAACCCTAGTTATGCTAGGGTTTTTCTATCACTAAACTGGTCGCAAGTTTAGTTTCTTTAACTTACCAAGGATATGCTCATGGCAAACTTCGTATTAAATGCTCAAGCACGTGAATCTGCACAACAAGGGAAAGGTGCGAGCCGCCGCCTTCGTCATGCATCACAAATTCCAGCCATCATTTATGGTGGAACTGCAGAGCCTGTAACTGTAACTTTAGAACTTCGTGAAATCGTAAAAGCGTTGGAAAGCAACTCTTTCTTTGAAGAAGTGATTGAAATCAAAATCGGTGACAAAGTTGAAAACGTTAAAATTCAAGCGTTACAACGTCACCCATCAAAAAACACCCCTATGCACGCTGACTTCAAACGCGCATAAGTGTTAAAGGCATAATTAGTGTCAAATATTTCGCTAATTATTGGTTTGGGTAATCCTGGAAAGGAATATGCCCAAACCCGCCATAATGCTGGCTTTTGGTTTGTTGAACAACTTGCCGATCGTTATGGTATTACTTTAAATGCTGATCCTAAATTTCATGGATACAGCGGACGCGGTCAAATCGAAGGGCATGACACTCGTTTATTACTCCCTACGACTTTTATGAACCGTTCTGGTCAAAGCGTCGTCCCTTTTGCCAAGTTCTATCAAATTTCAACTGAAGCAATCTTAATTGCACATGATGAGTTAGATATGAATCCTGGCGTCATTCGCTTAAAATCTGGCGGCGGACATGGTGGACACAATGGTCTACGCGATATCGTCCCACATATTGGTGCCAATTTTCACCGCTTACGCATTGGAATTGGGCATCCAGGCTCTAAAGAACAAGTTTCTGGTCATGTGCTCGGCAAAGCGCCAAGCAGTGAACAAGCGTTGATGGATGCAGCAATTGAATATGCTTTATCCAAAACAAAAATGCTGGTACAAGGGCAAGTTTCCCAAGCAATGAATCAAATTAATGCTTATAAACCTGCTTAAACCGAATCGTTCATCCACCCTACTTGCCATATTGAAATTTTAAGCGCAAAATGCGCATCATTAACCGCCACTCCCGCGGAATATGTGACAAGTCAACCCAAGATACTCATTCTTAGGTCTTACTTAGGAGACGCTAGCCATGCTATCTCGTTTATTAAAATGTAAAATTCACCGTGCAGTTGTTACTCATGCAGAGCTTCATTATGAAGGTTCTTGTGCAATTGACGGTGTGTTAATGGACTTAGCAGGGATTCGTGAATACGAAGAAATTCACGTATGGAACGTAACCAACGGCAAACGTTTTGCAACCTATGCAATTCGTGGTGAAGATGATTCAGGCATTATTTCAGTCAATGGTGGTGCTGCGCATCAAGCCGATGTCGGCGATTTAGTAATTATTGCCACTTTTGGTGACTTTACCGAAGTTGAAGCGAATCTGCATAAACCACGTTTGGTCTATGCAAATCCAGACAATACCGTGAGCCATACCGCCCACTGTATTCCTGTTCAAATCGCATAAGCGACACGCTCGAATTCTAAAAAGCCAGTTTTGAAACTGGCTTTTTGCTTTTTATACCTAACTTTTAATAAGAAACTCGCACGTAAGGTAACAGCTAACAAACCCATTGCAGCGGCTTGCGCCACAGTCAGACCCCGACTAAGATTATAATAATGCTAGCACAACCAATATCCCACCACTAACCCCTGTTAGACCCAACAATCCAACAATGATCAACCCCTCAAGTATATTAACCACCCCATTGCGACATCTCCTAATTGATACCGCCGACATCTCATAAAAACGATGCGTTTAGCCTTGCAGTTCACTGCTTGAAATAATTAAAAGGGATTTTTAAATAAGCAATACCATTTGCTTCAAGTTGCGGGAAATGCCCACCACGTATGTTGATTTGAATTGAAGGGAGAATCAATTGAGGCATCCCAAGTTTAGCATCTCGACGTTGACGCATTTCGACAAAATCTGATTTTTCTACCCCAATATGCACATGAATATTCTGTTGCTTTTGGATTTCTATACTGCTCTCACATTGATATTCATGTCGTGATTCAGGTAAATAATCGTGACACAGAAATACCCGTGTCTCTTCTGGTAGCTCAAATAATTTGTGCACGGAGTCGTACAACATTGCCGCACTTCCTTTTGGAAAGTCACAGCGGGCCGTACCGTAATCTGGCATAAAGAGCGTATCACCCACAAACACCGCATCCCCCACCACATAGCTTAAACAAGCAGGCGTAT
>DAOMAH010000220.1:0-3612 GCA_035426725.1 Acinetobacter sp. | reverse complement strand
GATGAACTATGAAATGCAAGGTTTAACATGGCAAGCACGCAAAAACAATCAACAAGATGCAATTTTAGTTGCAGGTAAAGTGATTCAGCATAAAGGCATTTATAGTAAAGCACATCGTTTTAATGGCAATGATTCATGGTGTGTGGCTGTTGCTGATGGGGTAAGTAGTCATCCATATTCTGGTCGGGCAGCAAAACAAGTGTTAAAAACCATACAGCAATATTATGCTGAACATGAGCAGGATATTGGTTTTTCCGAGATTCAACATCAACTCTCGGATGCACTCGCCATGTTCCCGTTGGATTGGGATGATGATCGTATGGATGACACCCCTGTCACGGAAGGTGCAAGCACAACCATGGCACTGCTGAGACATTCAACGCAATATCAGCACAATGTCCTGAGAATCCAGTCATTGGGGGATAGTCGGGTGTATGTCTTTAGTCATTTACAACAACAATGGTTGCCCCTGACACAGGATGATAATTTTCTCAATGAATTAATCAATACTGACGGTTTAAATGATGCTGAATTGGCAGCTAAATATGAAATGGAAGAAAAAGAATTAGCCTCTATGTATTATGTTTTGACAGGATTTTTCTGTGCAGACGGGTTGCATGAAGTATCAGAAAAATCGACTTTAACCTATAAAGTACAACAGGGGGATGCGTTTTTGGTCTGTACCGATGGCGTATTTGATGCCTTGCCCTCTGAACAATGGCAACCGATTTTAGCCAGCCAAACGTTAAAAGAATGGTTAGAGGTATTTTTAAAAAGTCTTAGATCAGGGGCAGGGGATAATGTAAGTCTGGTTTTAGTTCGGGCAACAGAGGAATAAGCAAAAATGAAACTGTTTTTAGATTGCGAATTTAATGGTTTTGGTGGAGAGCTAATCTCAATGGCATTGGTCGATGAAGAAGGTCACTCTTTTTATGAAGTTTTAAGTTGTCTCGATCCAGTGCCTTGGGTGGCTGAAAATGTGATGCCCATACTTGCACAAGAACCTGTTTCTTTTACCGAATTTCAAAATAAATTAGGTTTATTTTTGAATGCATATGATGCCATTCATGTAATTGCAGATTGGGGGGACGATTTATCCTTATTTACCCGTAGCCTGGTGCTTGGCGCAGGGCGAGCAATGCAAATCCCGCCTTTAACTTTGGAGTTATGGACAGGAACAATGCGCTTTATCCCTGAAATTCCCCATAATGCCCTTTCAGATGCAGGTGCGTTGGCTGATTCTTATATGTTGCAATAACGCTATTCACCTAAGTTATGTTATATAGGAAGCTTAAAACGGTAAGTCGATCAGGTTGAGCATGCAGCAATTTCAAGTTCAAGATGGAATATTACACGGTGCAACCCAAATTGCCTCCCCCAATTTTAATGCACGGCCTGTCGATACCGAGATTCAACTGATCGTGATTCATAACATCAGTTTACCGCCGTCACAATTCGGTGGAGGTTATATCCAGCAATTTTTTCAAAACCAACTGGATTGGTCGTTGCATCCATATTTTCAAACCATTGAGGGCATGCAGGTTTCAGCGCATCTCTTGATTTTGCGCACAGGCGAAGTGATTCAATTTGTCAATTTCAATCATCGCTCGTGGCACGCAGGGCGTTCGAGTTATCTCGGTTTGAAAGAATGCAATGACTATTCGATTGGCATTGAACTGGAGGGTAGTGATGATTTGCCATTTGAAGCAGCGCAATATCAAGCCCTAGTCGAAGTGGTAAAAATCTTGCGCAAAGCCTATCCCAAAATTAAAAATCATATTGCAGGTCACTCGGATATCGCACCTAAACGCAAAACTGATCCGGGACCGTATTTCGATTGGCAATTATTCCGTGATTCGCTCTCTAAAAAAACTTCGTCGGATTTATAATTTCACAACGCAATCTATTTGGACTTTCATTACAATAACGCTTTTAAAATCTAAGCCGTAGGTGAATACGATGGCATTGTGGCGATCGACGATCATAGTCAGTGCGATGACGATGTTATCCCGAGTGTTGGGGCTGGTACGTGACATCGTGCTGCTAAATGTCTTTGGTGCAGGTAAAGATTTCGATACCTTTGTCGTGGCTTTTCGTATTCCCAACTTTTTTCGGCGACTATTTGCTGAAGGCGCATTTTCTCAGGCTTTTATTCCAGTTTTGACTGAATATAAAACCAGCCGGACCCATGCTGAAGTGCAGATTCTCATTAGTCGGGTGTTTGGCTGTTTACTCACGGCAATGACCTTATTGACCTTTGTGGCAATGGTGGCAGCTCCCGCAATTATTTATCTATACGCACCGGGTTTTCATAACGATCCTGAAAAATTTGCCCTCGCCGTGGATATGTTCCGTCTGACCATTCCGTACTTGCTATTTATGTCTTTGACGGCATTTGCCAGTAGCATTCTCAATACTTATGGCTCATTTGCCTCACCTGCCTTTTCTCCAGTACTGCTTAATGTGGCAATGATTGCAGGCGCATGGTGGTTAACGCCGCATATGGCTGAACCGATTATGGCATTAGGCTGGGCGGTGGTTGCTGCGGGAATTTTGCAATTGGCGATTCAGATTCCAGAATTGTGGAATAAGAATTTATTGATTCCTCCGAAAGTGGATTTTAAACACGAAGGTGTCGACCGTATTTTAAAACTGATGTTGCCTGCCTTATTTGGTGTGTCGGTGACACAAATAAACTTATTGTTGAATACAATTTGGGCATCATTCATGCAAGATGGCTCGGTTTCATGGCTTTATAGTGCAGAAAGGATGACTGAATTGCCGTTGGGTTTAATTGGTGTGGCGATTGGAACAGTGATTTTGCCATCACTTTCAGCACGTCATGCAGAGCAAGACCAAGCCAAATTTAGAAATATGATTGATTGGGCGGCGAAAGTGATTATGTTGGTAGGAATCCCTGCCAGTATTGCTTTATTTATGTTATCGACGCCCATTATTCAAGCCTTGTTTCAACGTGGAGAATTCACAGTTGAAGATACCCACATGACCGCATTGGCATTGCAATGTATGAGTGCTGGGGTGATTTCATTTATGCTGATCAAGGTATTTGCACCAGGTTTTTATGCGCAACAAGATACTAAAACGCCTGTAAGAGTGGGGTTGATGGCGGTGGCGGCTAATGCGATTTTAAATGTGGTGTTTATTGGTTTTTTCAAACTGATTGATTGGCAGGCTGAGCATATGGCTTTGGCGTTGGCATCTTCGGGTTCAGCATTGGTCAATGCGGGAATGCTGTATTTCTATTTGCATAAACGTAATATTTATCGTTTTGGCGCGCATTGGAAAAAATTGGCATTGCAATATAGCGTTGCTAATCTGACCATGATTGCAGCGCTTTGGTATGGCTTAACGTGGTATCAAGGCGATATTTCACAATGGTTGCGAATTGCAGAAGTTGCAGGGCTATGTGTCATTGGTGTTGTGGCTTATTTAGTTGGTTTGATTGCCATGGGATTTCGCCCAAGACATATCAAACATTAAGTGTAATTGACTGAAATGATGAAACCCTCTAAACGCACGGAGGGTTTTACTTTTTTATTTAGCTAAAATTTCTATAAGTTCAATATCAAAAATAAGGGCGCTATTCGGGCC
>DAOMAH010000219.1:0-3633 GCA_035426725.1 Acinetobacter sp. | reverse complement strand
GGGTTACCACGAGAGTCCAAAATTTCACGTGCACGAATGTCAACGATTTGGCTCATGAACAATTCCTCAGTTAATGAATATTGAGATGCGTGACAGCATCAATGTGTATCTAATTTCTCGAAACCTTTAACCAAGGTATCTAATTCTTTCAATTGCACTAAAAATGGTTCTAGCTGCGACAAACGCAACGCACATGGACCATCGCATTTGGCTTTTTCAGGATCAGGATGTGCTTCTAAAAATAGACCTGCAATTCCTGTAGCAATTCCTGAACGCGCCAAAGTCGTAATTTGTGCACGACGACCACCCGCAGAATCTGCACGGCCACCTGGCGTTTGTAAGGCATGCGTCACATCGAAGAACACTGGGACATTCATTTCTTTCATGATGTCGAAGCCCAACATATCGACAACTAAATTGTTGTAGCCAAATGCTGAACCACGTTCACAGATAATTAGCTTGTCATTTCCAGCTTCTAAGCACTTATGCAAAATATGGCGCATTTCATGTGGAGCAAGGAATTGTGCTTTTTTGATATTGATAATGGCTTGAGTTTTCGCCATCGCTTCAACTAAATCGGTCTGGCGGCTTAAAAATGCAGGAAGCTGAATAATATCTGCTACTTCTGCAACGGCTGCTGCCTGATACGGTTCATGCACATCGGTAATAATAGGTACATTGAAGTGCTTTTTAATTTCAGCAAGCCATTCAATGCCCTTTTCCAAACCTGGCCCACGGAATGAATTTAGGCTCGAACGATTGGCTTTATCAAAACTCGCTTTAAACACATAAGGAATGTCTAAGCGTTTGCAAATATCAATATAAGTTTCAGCAATTTCAAAGGCTAAGTCTTTAGACTCGAGTACATTCATTCCGCCAAATAATACAAATGGCAAATGATTCGCCATTTGTATATCGCCTAAACGTACAACTTCTTGTGGTTTTAATTGTGACATTCAAACTTCCCTAGTTGATTTAAACCCGACATTATTCGCCTTGTTGATGCTGATTCTTAGCAGCCTCAATAAAACTTGCAAATAATGGATGTCCATCTCGAGGTGAACTTGTAAATTCAGGATGGAATTGTACAGCAATAAACCAAGGATGTTCAGGAATTTCTACCGTTTCAACTAAATGTTGCACCGATGAATAACCTGAAATTTTCATTCCAGCCTGTTCAATTGTTGGAATAAAGCGATCATTCATTTCATAGCGATGGCGATGGCGTTCAGTAATTTCAGCCTGTCCATAAATACTACGTAATTTTGCACCTTCCACCAATTCTGATTTCTGTGCACCTAAACGCATAGTCCCGCCCAAGTCTGACTCAAGGCTACGTTGTTGTAGTTCACCACGCTCATCTAACCATTCAGTAATTAAGCCGATGAGTGGATATTTGGTTGAACGATTAAACTCTGTTGAAGTCGCTTCAGGCAATCCAGCTACATGACGTGCAAATTCAATCACTGCCAATTGCATACCCAAGCAAATACCTAAGAATGGAATTTTATTTTCACGTGCATATTTGATTGCACGCATTTTGCCTTCAGTTCCACGCTCACCAAACCCACCTGGAACTAAAATCGCATCAGCAGATTCAAGCACTGAAATATCATTGCCTTCTAAAGATTCCGCATCGATATAATCGATTTGAACTTTAACGCGATTTTTAATTCCCGCATGTAAAAGTGCTTCATTTACCGATTTATATGCATCGGGTAATTCAACATATTTACCAACCATTGCTACACGAACGGTGTATTCAGGATTGAGTAATGCTTCGACCACATTATCCCAATCTTCAAGATTCGCTTGTGGTAGATCGTTAAAACCAAAACGTTCACAAATTAAATCATCTACTTTTTGTTCAGAAAAATTTCGTGGAATTTGGTAAATGGTTTGGGCATCTTTACACACCACTACCGCACGCGCTTCTACGTTAGTAAATAGTGCAATTTTGCGTCTAGTTTCTGCATCAACATCGTATTCAGTACGACAGATTAAAATATCAGGCTGGATCCCAATAGACAGCAATTCTTTCACAGAATGTTGTGTCGGCTTGGTTTTAAGTTCAGCAGCAGATTTAATATAAGGAAGAAGCGTTAAATGCATCAATATGGTTCGTTTATGACCCAACTCAACCATGAGTTGACGTACCGACTCCATAAATGGAAGTGATTCGATATCGCCGACAGTTCCGCCAATTTCAACAATCGCAACGTCATAGCCTTCGCCTGCACGAAGTACGCGTTCTTTAATATTATCTGTAATATGTGGAATAACTTGAACTGTGCCACCTAAGTAATCACCACGACGTTCTTTATTGAGAACATCTTGATAGACACGACCACTGGTAAAGTTATTGAGCTTGGTCATTTTGCCACGACGTAAGAAACGTTCGTAATAACCCAAATCTAAGTCGGTTTCGGCACCATCTTCTGTGACAAAAACTTCACCATGTTGGAATGGGCTCATCGTACCCGGATCGACATTGATGTATGGATCCATTTTTACCATCGTGACTTTTAAGCCACGTGCTTCCAACAGTGCAGCTACAGAAGCAGCAGAAATACCTTTACCTAGTGATGAAACCACACCACCAGTGACAAAAATAAAATGGGTCATTAAGTTTCTCGTACAATCAAGCCGAAATCGGCCTACAATGTTGGGCAATTTTACTGCACTCTGCCCCTAGAAAGCAAAGTCAAACCGCATCAATTCAAAGAACTATAAACAACTGGCTATTCTATCAGCATTTTCTATAAAATTTTATGTCGTTTTATGCTATTTCCCCCATAAAGCTCGTTTAAATTTTAATGCTCCTTCAAATTTTTTTTGAATTTACAGGTTCTTTTTTTGCTAAAAATTACAATTCTGTGCATTTATAAAATCTCAACAAACTGAACCTCAGCGAATGATTTTTTTCTAGTCTTTTACTGTTATAATTCATACCAACTTTATTTAATGATGTTGTTGAAACAATGGCGAATAAAAAACTTTTAATTTGTGCAGCACTTGCAACTGGTCTTTTATTAACGGCTTGTGTGAAAAAAGAAGAACCAAAAGCGGAAGATCAGCAAGAACAAGCTTCTGAAACGCAAAGCACACAAACTGAACCTGAGTCACAAAATAGTAATTCTAGTGAATCTATCCCAACGACTGTACAACTTGAACCTGTGATTGAAACCACGCGTGAAGAAACGGCACATACCACAACTGAAATTCGCCGCGAAACTCGCCCTGCTCAAAATTCGTCTTCAAATAACAGTTCAGGCCAAACTGAACAACCTAAGGCTGTTCAACCTGAGCCGAAACCTGTAAATATTGAAGCGCCAAAAGCCAATAATTCAGCGCAAACAGAAGATGATGCTGTTGCCGCTGCAATTGCCGCTGCGACCCCTGCGTTAGCTAACTAAATTCGTTTTAGAAAAAATTTATACCAATGCGCCGCTTTAATAGCGGCGCTTTTTTATTTATTGATTTAATAATTTTTAAAGAAGTCAGCCATTAAACGTGAAGCCCAAGACTTCACTTCTAGATTCTCATAAAAACCACAATGACTTCCCTTTTTCGTTGTAATCACTGCAATATTTTCCATTTTTTGAATCACGTGCTTATAAGGTTCTAAGTTCT
>DAOMAH010000218.1:0-3637 GCA_035426725.1 Acinetobacter sp. | reverse complement strand
TGTGATGTTTGTCGTGATGATATTCTAAAGTTTCGCGAGTGATGTGCGGCGCTAAGTCATCATAGCCGTAAGGAAGCGCAGGTAAAGTAATGGTTGTCATGTTCTAATCCTTGCAAGTGCTGGGTTTTACATTAAGTGTCTCTATTGTAAATGATTCTAAAACCAATAGGGCAGTCTTTTAAAGAACCATATACAATAAAGCTCCAATTAAAAACGATAAATAAAATCGGATTTTTCAATTCATTTAGATGGGATTGTTCAGTTCAAAATATTCAGTTTCAATCGAAAATTTCTCACTAATTGCTTGCGCCAAACGCTGCACACCATAACGCTCAGTCGCATGATGTCCACAGGCAAAATAATGGATGCCTAATTCTTTAGCTTCATGAAAAGTTCGTTCGCTAACTTCTCCAGAAATATAGGCATCACAATTCGCTACAGCAGCTTTAGTGATATAGTCTTGTGCGCCACCTGTACAAAAGCCAACCTTTTGAATTTTTGGTTTATCACAAGCCAAATGAATAACACCAAATTCGAAAACCGAATCTAATTGGGCTTTGAATTGCTCTGGTGTAATGGCACTTTCTAAATCGCCAATATTACCAATGGGATATTTTTCAGTTGCATCCAAAGCGACTATATTTTTTAATCCAATTAAATCTGCGATTGCAGCATTGTTGCCAAGTGTTGTATGTGCATCTAAAGGTAAATGGTAGGCAATCAAAGATATATTATGCTGAATAAGTTTTCTAATGCGATTTCCGCGCATTCCTGTAATCGGATAAGCTTCGCCTTTCCAAAAATATCCATGATGAACCAATAGCGCATCTGCTTTAGCTGCAATTGCAGCGTCGATCGCAGCTTCAGATGCGGTAACTGCACAAACGATTTTATTGACATCAGGATTGCCTTCTATTTGCAAACCATTAGGTGCGTAATCTTTGAATTCATGCGCCAATAACGTTTGATTACACCATTGTATAAGGTCGTGCAAATTTGCCATGTCATTCCTCAAATGCTTTACATCGTTCATTACTGTCAATAAAAACATATTTTTAAATGTAACTAAAGCTAGACAAAACTTTTTTCAGTTTTGCATTGAATTTAAGGAAATTACATTACAATGAAACAAAATTCCTGTTCTTCAATGGATTAACTCATTCTTGTCTCACGGTCTGTTGATTTTTATAGACCAGATTTCCCTAGAGGATAAAAACGTGCGCCGTGCAGTTATATGGTTACCTTGGGTATTACTTATTGTTGTTACGTTGAGCTTTTTAGCTTGGCAAAAATTGCATCAACCAAAACCTACGGTCGCGGCTGATGGGGTAAAAATGGCTGCTGAAAAAGTTGAACCCTTAATTGATACAACACGCACGGGTGGGGTTGTTTCTTATAGTGCGGCAGTTAAAGTGGCAGCACCTGCGGTCGTGAATATTTTCACCACACAAAAAGTCAAAGCGAATAACAATCCTGTTCTAGATGATCCCGTATTTCGTGAGTTTTTTGGCAATCAAATGCCACAACAGTCTCAAAATGAAAACAGCTTAGGATCTGGAGTAATTGTGCGTGCGGACGGTTATATTTTAACCAACAATCATGTGATCGCTCAGGCAGAGCATATTGTGGTCGCCTTGCAAGATGGACGTCGTGCTGAAGCGAAAGTGATTGGACTTGACCCAGATACAGATTTGGCGGTGATTAAAATTGAATTGGATAAACTGCCTGTTTTACCGTTTAAGTTAAGCGGCAATGATGTGGGCGATGTGGTTTTAGCCATTGGGAATCCATTTGGTGTAGGGCAAACCGTAACACAAGGGATTGTGTCTGCGACAGGGCGTTCTAATTTAGGCATTAATACCTATGAAGATTTTATCCAAACAGATGCAGCAATTAATCCAGGAAACTCGGGTGGCGCACTGATTGATGTCGCGGGGAATTTGATTGGTGTAAATACTGCAATTTTCTCTCAATCGGGTGGGTCACTTGGTATCGGTTTCGCTATTCCTGCCAGTGTTTGTCAGCAGATTTTGAATTCAATTCTAAAAGATGGGCGCGTGGTACGTGGTTGGTTAGGCATTAGTTTGACCCCAAATACGGGCGATGAAGACGTTCTGACAACTAAGCCAGTTGGAATTACGGTTGCAGATGTATTGCGTGATGGCCCCGCCGATGTGGCAGGTGTTAAACGTGGCGATAAAATTATTCAAGTGAATGATCAGCAAATTAGTTCTGCTTCACACTTAATTAATTATGTTGCAATGCAAGCGCCTGAAAGTTCGATCAGTTTAATTGTCGAGCGTGAAGGGAAGCGGCAAACACTACAAGTGAGAGTGGGTGAGCGCAAAGTTCAACAAAATGCACAGTCTCAATTTATTCCGTTACCTAAAGAATAGCGCACCGTCTTAATATTTAAAGGTGAATCTATAAATCGTTAACATGCAGTCATAAGGCTGCCTGTTTGCATAAAAGAAATAAAAAAAGCTTGCTGATAAATGTCGACCAGCAAGCTTTTTCAAATTTGGATGTTTTTTATTTTTGGCTATTTTTATTTTTTATTTAATCATCCAAATTTGATCTTTTGATGACAATTTTCTTACGATTAGATGAAAATCACCTCAACAAAAACCATCAACAAATTTTAAAATTTATATTCCAAACCTAAGCCAGCCAAAGGTTGTTTGTCTTCTTTATCCGCTTTTTCAAGCGTTAAATAGCCCGCATAACCATAGGTTTTAACTTGTTTGTTAAATGCATAATCCACACCACCAATAATCTGCTTCGCTTCAAAATCTGCGCTGTTGTCTTTAAAGCTGGTGCTGTTTTGGCTGTATTGACCTTTCACTGTCCAGTTTTTGGCATTTGGAAGATTATATTCCGCACCAACTAACCAGCCTTGTGCATCATCAATATTGGCTGCCGCAGCGGCATTACCTAAAGCCTTTTCTACTTCAGAGGTTTGGTACAGTGCTTTTAACGCCAAACCTTGTACTGGATTCACTCGACCAATCACACGTAGCGTATTTGCCGCCGCAAATACTGAACCACCTGCCACAGCTTTATCCGTCGCGTTTAAAAATCCACGACTTGTAAAGTTACTTGGAATGGCTTTGTCGTAACCAATACCTGCAACCAATAACGGACTTTCAAAACTTGCCGACGCTGACCAAGAATCTCCTAAACCACGACCTTCAACTTTTGAAACACCTGCTTTGCTGTTATCAATTCCAGTGGCTTCACCTGTGGCTAACAATGCATTCACTTTAATTGCACCATCTAAAACAGGTACTTTTACCGCAGGTGATTCATAAATCAACACATTGCTAATACGATTTTCACCGGTAAAAATACCTGCGATATCAGCCTTATTGCCCACATAGTTATTGAAAGTATCGACTGAACTTGAAAGTTGTTTAACAGGTGTATCGTATGCACCGATTTTAACTGTACCTAGCTGAACATCTTTTAAACCAACAAAGCGGTTACGTTGACTCCAATCGGTGCTATCGCCTTCTGCACTGAGTCCCCACTCAATGCCATAGACTGCGCTTAAACGATCAGTCAGTTTTTCATCGCCTTTCACCCCAATCAATGAATTGTTTGAAGTAATTTCAACTACATCTTTATTGCCTTTAGT
>DAOMAH010000217.1:0-3639 GCA_035426725.1 Acinetobacter sp. | reverse complement strand
CTTTCAATTAAAGAAAATTATATTGAATATGAAATAATTAAGCCTATGTATGCGCATTTTTCTTTATTTGAAGGAACACCAGATGATCCAATTTATCAACTTTTTGTAAATTCTTTGAGAAAAATAGATAATTTTTTATACTTTAAAGATTTTTATAACTATCACATAGAATTATTAAAATTCTTTTATACAAGGCAAAAACGTATTGATGACTCCATAACATCATCCTTTGACATATTTATTCAAAATACAAAAACAGGTCATGGATTTATGCAAACAATAAAGAATTAATCATTACTTTTTCTAAAACTGATATAATGCACGCTATACGAAATGCAATTTTTATAATTCATAGTCTTATCGTATATGTCAAAGCATAATCGTCACCGATTGGGCTTTTTACGTGAATAGCCGTGTTCCATGCTTATTCTTTGATCAAAGTTACTTAAATTAGATAAGTCCTTATTCATAATACTTAAAAATAAACAGAAATTTAAAAATAATTCATCTTCTTTTACACTCTCAAAGAAAAAGTCCCTCCCATAGCCAAAAACTCACAAATTTTGTAGAATACGTCTTTTAAAATCATGGTGCTTTCTATGACCGCTTGGACACCTCATGTCACCGTCGCCACTGTAGTCGAAAAGGACGGACGTTTTCTGTTTGTCGAAGAACACAGCGAAGGCTTTGTACATACCGTGTTTAATCAACCTGCAGGTCATGTCGAATGCGGCGAAACCATTATTCAAGCAGCCATGCGTGAGACCTTAGAAGAAACAGGTCATCATGTTGAAATTGATCATCTACTTGGCATTTACACCTATACGCCGCCAATGTTTCCAGATCGCACTTATTACCGTTTTTGCTTTTTAGCACATGTCACCGCAGTTGAGGAAAACCCACAACTGGATACAGATATTGTCGGTGTGGTGTGGATGAATTTAGACGAACTGCAAGAATCCGCACGTGCGCGCAGTCCATTGGTTTTAAAAGCAGTTGAAGATGCCCTTGCTGGTAAAAAATATCCTGTATCGCTGATTTACGAACACCCTTTCTCTCCCTCATTCACTTCTCATTTGGATGCTTAATTAGATGCAACAACGTGTCATCGTCGGTATGTCTGGTGGTGTAGATTCCTCTGTTTCTGCCGCGCTACTACTTCAACAAGGCTATCAAGTTGAAGGTCTTTTCATGAAAAATTGGGAAGAAGATGACGGCACAGAATATTGCACAGCACTGGAAGATTTAGCCGATGCGCAAGCGGTTGCAGATAAAATTGGCATCAAACTACATACTGCAAACTTTGCAATGGAATATTGGGATCGAGTATTTGAGCATTTCTTAGCTGAATATGCGGCAGGTCGCACACCAAACCCCGACATTTTGTGTAATAAAGAAATTAAATTTCGCGCATTTTTAGATCACGCCATGACTTTAGGTGCAGACTTTATTGCCACAGGTCACTATGCGCGTCGTGGTGCAAGTACGCAAAACTCACGTGGTGAAACCTATGCACCATTACTACGCGGTGTGGACAATAATAAAGATCAAACTTATTTCTTACATGCGGTACATGGTCGTGAAATTAACAAAACCTTATTTCCTGTCGGTGAAATAGAAAAGCCGCAAGTGCGTAAAATCGCAGAAGAGTTTGATTTAGCCACCGCAAAGAAAAAAGACTCGACTGGGATTTGCTTTATTGGGGAACGTCGTTTTAGCGATTTCCTTAAACAATACCTGCCTGCACAAGCAGGAAAAATTGTTTTGGACAATGGCAAAGAAGTTGGTGAACATCACGGCTTAATGTACTATACGCTGGGTCAACGCGGTGGTATCGGTATTGGTGGTATGAAAGGCGTGCAAGAAGGCGCATGGTTCGTTCTACATAAAGATATTGCCAATAATCGACTGGTCATTGGTCAAGGACATGAACATCCGCTGATGCAAAGCACACAGCTTTGGAGTGAGTCGATTGATTGGGTTGCGGGCGAACAGGATATTCCAAGTACAGGTTTCCGATGCACGGCTAAAACGCGGTATCGCCAGTCCGATCAAGCGTGTACCATTTACCGTGATGAACAGACAGAAAACGGTATTCGTGTTGAATTTGATGAACAACAACGTGCGGTGACCCCAGGGCAAAGCGTGGTGTTTTATTCAGGAGAGGTCTGCTTAGGCGGTGGTGTGATTCACCATACCAATGCCCCTCAGCCAGATTTTATTTAAGGATATTGGAAGCGAAGCATGGCGGAGTTACCCTTTCAGCACGCTCAAGCGTTGAATGTTCGACAAAACCGTGCTTTGGCATTGGCTGCCGTCTTTCAAGCGACTCAGCTCACGCACATGACGGCGATGGCAGGTCAACAGAGCGTTGGCGATAGTGGTAATTTCTATCTTGAACTGCTGATCAAAGCCAGTTTAAATATCCGTCCAACGACGAATAATACCAATCAAACGCTGGATTTTTTTAATCAATTGGCCGATATTTCACTCGGTTTAAAAACTTTAGAAGGCTGTATTACCCAACCGTTTAATACTGCACCGAAATCACGACTTCCCAAACTTTCAACTGCGAAACTGCCGATGTCTTATGCGATGGCGTTGTTGCAGCTTGAAAAGAAAGTCTATAGCAATCCTGAATACGTCAAGATCATCGAAAAATCTCAGCAAAAAATCCTTAAACAGCTGTCTTTTTTTGATAATAACTATTTGCACCCAAGTATCATTGCCAACTTAGCCCAAACCTATGTAGACACGGCGGGGCAAATCAATCCACGCATTTTGGTTCGTGGTAATGCCGAAGCTTTTAAAGATATGAATCATACCAATCGCATCCGTGCTTGTTTGTTTACTGGCTTACAACTGGCGCATTTATGGAAGCAGTTGGGCGGTAGCTCATGGGCGATGATTTTTACCAAACGCAAATTATTGCAAGATATTCAAGCACTCGCTCGTTTGCAGTATCAGGTGGTTTAGACCGATGCGACAACGAATTTATTTTTTTGACTTCTATATCCCCTCTCTAAATCTTTCTTTTCTTAAAGAGAGACTTAAAATTAAGGAATCTGTATGAATGCTTTAACCGCACTCTCGCCACTTGATGGACGTTATGCAAGCAAATGCGATGCGCTACGCCCTTTTTTGTCTGAGTTTGGTTTAATCCACGCTCGTGTTACGGTTGAAGTGCGTTGGTTACAAGCACTGGCAAATCGTGCAGAAATCATCGAAGTTCCAGCTTTTTCAGCTGAAACTAATGCAGCTTTAGATGAGATTGTATCTAATTTCTCTGAAGATGATGCCAACCGCATTAAAGAGATTGAACGCACAACAAACCATGATGTAAAAGCAGTTGAATATTTTCTTAAAGAAAAAATTGCCAATATTGATGAACTCAAAAATGCAGGTGAATTTATTCACTTTGCTTGTACATCTGAAGACATCAACAACTTGTCTCATGCATTGATGTTGAAAAATGGTCGTGAAGTTTTAGTTTCAAGCATGAAACAAATTTTGAATGCGATCTCTGCTTTGGCAATCACACACGCTGAACAACCAATGTTGTCTCGTACACATGGTCAAACTGCAAGCCCTACTACTTTGGGCAAAGAAATGGCAAACGTGGCGTATCGTTTAGCACGT
>DAOMAH010000216.1:0-3648 GCA_035426725.1 Acinetobacter sp. | reverse complement strand
GCAGGTTTACCCCATTGATTCGACTCTGGTTTTGTTTCAGAAGCCAACCAAATGATAAGTGGAATAATACCAATAATCGTCAATGAAATTAGCTGCCACCAACCTGAACGGTTAGTATCATGTAAACGACGTGCAGCTACTGCAAGGCTAGGAACGAATAATGCCAAATTAAGTAAAAGACCTAGTGAATCGCCAATGCGTAAAATTCCACCTATAATACCCAGTAAGAAACCAAGAATAATTGACCCTAGAACAAAAAACCAATATTCCTTACGACGCGCACGGCCCTCAAAATTCGCATAATTTTTTAGGCATTTAATAAACCAATCCACCATGCCATACGCTTCTTCATCTTTAGCATCATGATCTTTAATTACGCCTTGAAGTTGGCTTTCTACATTTTGCGTGAACTGACTAAAACCTTGAGCCTGCGCAACATAAATTTGTACGGCATTTTGTGATGCATCGACATCAAAATCTGCAGCCATGCCACGTGCAGGTGCTTTGTTATCTTTCCATTCAGCACCCGAAAATGGATAGCGTTTGCCATCTTCTCCAGAAATAACACCTGAATTGGTTTGCACTGAAAAATCTAATATTTGTCCTTTCATATTCTGTTCTCTTTTGTTTTAACTATTTGAATAATTTAAAAGCTACTTGAATGTTAATCTAAAATCATGAATGGTTAAAGTCATGCCCTCAATTTCTTCGGGCGACTACATACCTGAATAATTCCATTCAGCAGGAATGCTAGGCTGTGGTGGCGCATGGTTTAAATCTATATTTAAGATTTTGCTACGTTTATAAGACTTTTCTTCCGAATCCGAAGCAGGTGAAACACTTAGATTATAACCATAGCGAAATTGCCACAGCATCGGTTTCATCGGGCGAATATCCAAACTTAAAGCATCTTCATCATGGCAATGTCCTTTAGAACGTGCATAATCCTGTTCTGAAAAACACGCACGTATCATCCTATTCAAGCTAAATGGATAATTTTTAACAAATTGTTGCATCAATCCAGCATCTTTTAATTCATAAAAACTGGCTCGCTCAATTCCTGCACCACCACCTGAATACATTTCAGAAATTTGGTCTATGACTGCAATTGCATAACGCTGCTGAGTGAGCGGGAAAAGTTTAGGAAATACATATTGTTTATGGATTACATCCTCTTTTTCCGCTGTTACCACACTCCATTCTCTGACCAATTTAAATCCATTAGATGAGGGTTTAAATTGTGTAATATTATTACGGCTCGATAAAATCCATAGATTCTGATCTACTGTTTTTAGGCTGCGTAATTGCACTGATTGAAGGCATAATTCTTTGACTTGTTCGCATAGCTGCGTTTGCTCTACTTGAGTCAATTGCCCTTTTTTAAATTCGAGAATTTTTAGAGGTGCAGCAAAAATTGAGGTAGATAGACTTAGCGAAATGGTAGCAAACATCACTCGGATGAAATTAATTTTAGTGTTCATTTCGTTTTCTCAAAATTTATTTTTAATGTGTGATAACAACAAATTTTACGATTATTTTAGTTCTTAGGTTCAAAAAAATCAGCACCCATCTAATTCAACCAAAGGTCTTATTTTCAGGGTGCTGACTTAAATTTTATCGCGTTAAATTAAGAAACAAACTGCAAGAACAACCAATACAAGCCGCCCGATAAACAGATGGTTGCTGGTAAAGTGAATATCCATGCAGAAAGAATCACTTTCACGGTCGCAAAGTTTAAACCTGATCGATTCGCCACCATGGTACCCGCTACCGCACTATTCAAAACATGCGTGGTCGAAACAGGCATACCTAAGCCATCTGCCGCTGCAATCGTACTCATCGCAACCAATTCAGCCGACATCCCTTGACCATAAGTCATGTGACTTTTGCCAATGCGCTCGCCAACAGTCACCACAATACGCTTCCAGCCTACCATTGTGCCTAGACCCAATGCCAATGCCACCGCGACTTTTACCCAGTTTGGAATGTACTGTAAGAATGAATCCAAGTTACTACGATATTCTTTTACCACTTTTTCTTGAGCGTCATTCATCGCAGGTAAAGCTTCGGCTTTATCTAAACGTTTGAACGTTGTAGTGCTTAAATACATGTCATTACGGATTTCAGTCACTGCTGCTTCTGGAATTTCTTTCAAATTGCCATAGTGCGCAACGCGAGTACCCAAATGCGCTGTCATACTTGCTAAAGCAGGCATAACTTCAGGCGTTTGTTCTTTAGTTTGAATATATTTGGTTAAGACTTCACGTGCTTTTGCATCGGTCAGTTCATTGTTATTCACATTTAAAACATTGGCTGCTTTAGATGAAAGCTGCTCGAATGACTGTAAATGGTTTGAATCTAAATTCTTATTTAACGAATACGCCAATGGTACCAAGCCAATCAAAATCAACATGATCAAGCCCATTCCCTTTTGTCCATCGTTTGAACCATGTGCAAAGCTTACGCCTGTACATGTAAAGATCAAGATGGCACGAATCATTGGTGGTGGTGGCTTGTTGCCTTCAGGCGGTTGGAATAAATCTAATTGGCGTTTGAAAACCGTTTTAACCAATAAAAATACAATTGCTGCAAATGCAAAACCAATCAAAGGCGAAAATAATAATGCCTTACCGACTTTAATGACCTGATCCATATCGACACCACTGCTCATGCCTGTTGAAGCATTGAGCAGATGGTTCATGATGCCCACACCTAAAATCGAACCGATTAGAGTGTGTGAACTCGATGCTGGAATACCCAAAAACCACGTACCTAAATTCCAGATAATCGCGGCAAGTAACAAGGCAAATACCATGGCGAAACCTGCGCCACTGGCAACATTCATAATCAATTCAACAGGTAGCAATGCAATAATACCGTAAGCAACTGCACCACTTGCCACCATAACTCCTAGGAAGTTACAGAAGCCAGCCCACATGACCGCAACAGGCGCACTCAATGCATTGGTATAAATCACAGTCGCAACCGCATTGGCTGTGTCGTGAAAACCATTTACAAATTCAAAGCCTAAAGCAATAAATAACGCTGTAGATAAAAGAATAACCGAGTACAAGCTCAACGGCGGTACATGTGCTAAGTCTGCACTGACCTGAAAACCGATGTAGATGAGCGTTGCAATAATAATGGTTAGAAACACCGGCATAAAAAATTTCGGCGTGACAATATGAACATTGGTCGAATGTGCCGTAGAACTGGCAACCGGTGAATCCGAAGCAGGGGGAAGGTTTGAATTCATGTAGACGGCAAGAGGATGGTAAAATCCCCTGTATTGTTGATTTTAATTATGACAATTATATGACAAAGCCCTGTCATATAAAGCCAAAAAATACACCTTTTATCGTATTTTTGTATATTTTTTAACTTATTCTTTCTATTAAAATTAGACAAATTGTTTAAAAACAATGATTTAAAAAAACAACCTTAAATTTTCAATCTTTTGACTATTATTACAACAAACGCTTCACAATATGACCTCTCACCGAAATATTTGTGAAGCATTTGCCGATTGAGTGCAATTATTGCGCTCAATTGTTTCAATTTCATGAAGATTAGATGACACTTTTTACTTTTTATAGAACATCAAGCTTGCATTGAGTTTGAAAATACACGCTTTATGCCCTGTTCTGT
>DAOMAH010000215.1:0-3671 GCA_035426725.1 Acinetobacter sp. | reverse complement strand
CAACCCGATATTTTCGTGGTGCAATCAAACCAAACTATTTCAATTAAAGCCAATCCTGCAATGGGTTTAAAAGCAACTGAAACTGTCAGCTTGCAATTTAACCAAACCCCTGCTGTGCGTTTGGGTGATGCTGATTTTGACTACAGTGCATTTGTCGATCTAGGCAACCTGATGTGGTGTGCGATGGCGATTGGTACTTGTGATGCCATCAAAACTTACTGTATCCAATATGCCAACGAACGTACTGCCTTTGGTGAGCCAATCTCTCATCGTCAAAGTGTTGCATTCATGATTGCGGATATGGCAATTGAAATTGATGCAATGCGTATGTTGGTTTTAAATGCCGCAAGCCTTGCAGAAGCTGGACAAGCTTTCCATCGTGAAGCGTATCTTGCTCGCTTATTGTGTGCTGAAAAATCAATGAAAATTGGTACAGATGGCGTACAAATCTTGGGTGGCCATGGTTTTACCAAAGAACATCCTGTTGAACGTTGGTATCGTGATCTTCGCGCAACTGCAATTTTACATTCTGGCTTACATGCTTAATTGACGACCTGAGGATAAAACCATGAACTTACAAAATCCTAAAAAATTCAAAATGCTGGTCGATCAAGCGCATGAAGTGGCATTGCATGTATTACGTCCTGTCTCTCGTAAATATGACAAAGCAGAACATGCTTATCCAAAAGAATTGGATATGTTGGCATCTTTGGTCGATGGCATGAACGAAGGCGGCGAAGGCATGAATGCAGGCGCTGCAGGTGCAGGTAATCGCAGCGAGAGTGACAATGAAGGTAATCGTAATGGTACCAATATGTCGACTGCGCTGAGTATCATCGAAATGTGCTATGGCGATACAGGTTTATTGCTGTCTATGCCACGTCAAGGTTTAGGTAACTCGGCGATTGCTGCGGTTGCCAATGACGAACAACTTGAACGTTTCAAAGGTACTTGGGCGGCAATGGCGATTACTGAATCGGGTTGTGGTTCAGACTCAGCGGCAATTCGTACTACAGCGATCAAAGACGGCGATGATTATATTCTGAATGGCGAGAAGATTTTCGTCACTTCAGGCGAACGTGCCGATTCTGTTGTGGTTTGGGCGACACTTGATAAAAAATTGGGCCGTGCTGCAATTAAATCTTTCGTTGTACCGAAAGGCACAGAGGGTATGAAAGTTGAGCGTTTAGAGCATAAATTAGGCATTAAAGCGTCTGACACTGCCGTGATTAGTTTTATTGACTGTCGCGTTCCTGCTGCCAATTTATTGGGAAATGCTGAAGTTGACGTTGCCAAAGGTTTTGCAGGTGTGATGGAAACTTTTGACAATACCCGACCATTGGTTGCTGCTATGGCGATTGGTTGCGCAAAAGCATCGCTAGAGCGCATCAAAGAAATTTTTAAAGATCAATTGGATGCTGACTACAAAACGCCTTATCTACAAACGTCGAATTTGGCTGCACAAATTTACCGTATGGAAGCTGAATGGGAAGCTGCACGTTTATTGACCTTAAAAGCAACATGGATGGCGGACAATAAAAAGCCGAACTCCAAAGAAGCGTCGATTGCTAAAGCCAAAGCTGGACGTGTCGGTAATGAAATTACCCTGAAATGCGTTGAATTAGCTGCAAGCATCGGTTACGGCGAAGATGAATTGCTTGAAAAATGGGCACGTGATTCAAAAATTCTCGATATTTTTGAAGGTACGCAGCAAATTCAGCAGTTGATCATTGCGCGTCGTGAATTAGGTAAATCTTCCAGTGAATTGAAATAGGTTTCCAATTAAAAACATTGATGTAAAAAGGACTTTGACATAAAGTCCTTTTTACATTCCGAGTTTCTAAAATCATGTATTCAATCCGTCCCATTCTTACAGATGATAATGTTGAAATTGCACGTCTTATTCGTCAAGTATCACACGAATTTGGCTTAGCTTCAGATGCTGGGTTTGCCGTTTCTGATCCAATCCTAGATCATTTATATGAGTTCTATCAACAACCCCATGCTTATTATTGGGTTATCGTCGATGAGAACAATCAAATTTTGGGTGGAGGTGGAATTGCACCATTACAAGGTGAAACCAATATTTTAGAAATTCAAAAAATGTATTTTCTACCCGAATTGCGTGGTCGTGGCTTGGCACAAAAACTACTAGAGCATTGTTTTGAATTTGCACGTTTATATCAATTTAAATCCTGTTATTTAGAAACCACCGCTGCATTATCTCAAGCCATTCAGCTGTACCAAAAACTTGGTTTTGTGCAGATTGATCAACCTAAAGGCAATACTGGACATAGTGCAGCCTGTGAAATCTGGATGCTTAAAACCCTTTAATTCTTGTTACTTAGCTCACACTAAATTAATCAACATGAATCATCTCATCGTGACAAACTCTTCCGCAGAAGTTGGATGAATCGCAACAGTATCATCAAAATCTTTTTTAGTCGCACCCATTTTCAAAGCCACAGCGAAACCTTGTAAGATTTCGTCCATTCCAAAACCAATGCCATGAATCCCGACAATTTTTTCTTCCTCCCCGATACACACCAATTTCATTTTGGTCGGTTGTCGATGTTGTGTCACAGCACTAAACATTGAGGTAAAGGATGAACTATACGTCTTCACTGCGTCTTTGCCGTATTTTTCGATGGCTTCTTGTTCGGTTAAACCAACTGTCCCAATCGGAGGATGACTAAAGACTACGGTTGGAATATTGTCATAATCCAAATATTCATCGGGTTTGTTATTAAATAACCGTTCGGCTAAACGTCGTCCCGCTGCGACTGCAACTGGTGTCAGTTCCACTTTACCTGTGATGTCTCCAACCGCATAAATTCCTACTTGTGAAGTATTTTGGAATTTATCCACTTGAATATAGCCTTCTTTATCCAATTGGATGTTGGCATTATTAAGCTGTAGTGGTGAGGTATTTGGTTCTCGTCCCGTTGCCCAAATAAGACAATTGAATTGATGCGTTGCGCCATTTTCTAAATGTAATACTACCGAAGCATCTGCATTTTTAGTGACTTTTTTAGGCGTTGCTTGCGTATGTACGACTATGCCATCAGCTTGCATCTGTTCTAATAATGTTTCACTGATAAACGACTCAAAACGACGTACGGGCAAATTTTTACGGATAAAAAGTTCAACTTTTGAACCTAATGCATTGAGAACACCAGCCAATTCAACCGCAATATAACCTGACCCGACGACAGCGGTAGCTTTTGGTAATGCCTCTAATTCAAAGAAACCATTTGAGTCAATACCATGTTCCCCACCCTCTATATCAGGTACTGATGGCTGTGTTCCTGTGGCAATTAAAATATGATCCGCTGTGATGCGTTCACCGTTGACTTCAATGGTCTTTTGATCAATGAAATGAGCCGTGCCTTGAATCAAATCAACTTGATTCTTGCTTAGGCTATTTTGATAGGATTGATGAATTCTTTCGATATAAGCCTGCCGATTCTTAATCAGTGTTTCCCAATCAAATGATTCAACTTTGCTGTTAAAGCCATAATCAGGCGCATATTTTTGAATGGTCTCTGCTACGTGCGCTGCATACCACATGACTTTTTTCGGCACGCAGCCTACATTGACACAAGTTCCACCAATTTCCGATTTTTCGATTAAGGCACATTTCTTCCCGACCATTGCCGCCCGATTAACCG
>DAOMAH010000214.1:0-3678 GCA_035426725.1 Acinetobacter sp. | reverse complement strand
TAACAATAAGCCATCAATTGGTAAATAACCAACTTCAACCGAATAACCCGTATTGTCTTCATCACCAAAATCAACTTGGTTGACTGCGCCACTCACGTAGAATTGTGAGTTTGGAATGTAAAACTCACCATTGATTCCAAGTACATCAATGTCTTCATCGCCATCACCACTTGCGTTGGCATAGCCAAGACCGATATTGCTAGCTTTACCTAAAAATGCAGCTTCTGCTAAAGGTGCATTTTTAACCTGAACACCATTCAAATAGTATTTACCATTGATAAAAAGGGTATCTAAATCGCCAACATCTTCGATATCAGTATTTTCATAACCTGCATTAACTTCAGCTTGGTATGCATGCGCAGTACCTGTTACTGCCAGTGCAGCTAAAAGTGCAGATGCAATTGCTAATTTTTTCATGGTTAAACCCCTTTCGAGAGAATGTACTGGTGAAGTTTATTAAATGTTTTGTTACATTTTCAGTATAAACGCAAAAGACGTTGCGTCAATCGCTGCAATGTAATGCAATTGTAATAATGGTGAGTTTTTGTAAGCGATTAAATATAACTTTTTGATTTTATTATAATAGTTAAAATGTTTTGTTTTGTTAAAATTGCGCATGGATTGTGTGTATGCGTATAGGCAATGTAATTCCTCGCCTTTATTGGCGCTAAATGTTACGGCGCAGCAGCATGTAATACGCCTGAATGGCACTAAGTCTGTAATGAGAAGACTGGGCTGTGTCGTGAAAACAGTTATGTTAAAATGCCCAACTGATTGAAAAAGTTGTGGGAACATACGCGTGGAAATTAATCCGTTTTTAAACCAATTGAAAGATTTATCTGATCGTAGTCAAACATTACGGGGGTATCTTTGACTACGACCTGAAAGTTGAACGCTTCGAAGAAGTGTTAAGAGAATTAGAAGACCCTGCCATTTGGAATGACCAAAGCCGTGCGCAAGCGATTGCCAAAGAAAAGGGCAGTTTAGAAAACACGATTGGTGTGTTTGAGCGTTTAGATGAACAGCTAGATGATGCCAAAGCCATGCTTGAGCTTGCAGTTGAAGCCGATGATGAAAGCCTACTAACCGATGTACAAGCTGAATTGGATAGTGCTGAAACGGCTTTAGCCAATCTTGAATTCCGTCGTATGTTTAGCAACCCAATGGACCCAAATCCATGCTTTTTAGAGATTCAGTCGGGTTCGGGCGGAACAGAAGCACAAGACTGGGCATCTATGCTGTTGCGTATGTATTTACGTTGGATTGAACGGCATGGTTTTAAAGCTGAATTGATGGAAGTTTCGGATGGCGATGTCGCGGGGATTAAATCTGCTACCATTCGGGTCGATGGCGAATTTGCCTATGGTTGGTTGCGTACCGAAAGTGGCGTGCATCGACTCGTGCGTAAATCACCGTTCGATAGTAATAACAACCGTCATACTTCGTTCTCGGCGGTGTTTGTATCACCAGAAATTGATGACAATATCGAAATTGATATCAACCCTTCCGATGTCCGTACCGATACCTACCGTGCATCAGGTGCGGGTGGTCAGCACATTAACAAAACCGATTCTGCGGTTCGTTTAACCCACGCGCCGACTGGCATTGTGGTGGCATGTCAGAACCAACGTTCACAACACGCCAACCGTGACCATGCGTGGAAACAACTGCGTGCAAAATTGTATGAGTTGGAGATGAGCAAACGCAATGAAGCTGCGCAAGCTTTGGAAGACTCGAAGTCGGATATTGGTTGGGGCAGTCAGATTCGCTCTTATGTTTTAGATGATTCACGTATTAAAGACTTGCGTACAGGGATTGAAAATTCAAATACCAAAGCAGTTTTAGATGGTGATTTAGATAAGTTTATTGAAGCGAGTTTGAAACAAGGTTTATAAACCTCCCTCTAAATCTCCCTCCTGAGAGGAGGGAGACTTCCACGAGTCCAATGATTTGTGTGTTCCCTCTCCTATTAGGAGAGGGTTAGGGAGAGGTAAAAGAAAATTCATAACGGGAACTTGTTCAGGATATTCTGTTAATCGGAAAAATAGAATATTAATATCGAAAAAAATAGATATTAATATTTAACAAGTTCGATATACTGGATTGAGATGCTGAACAAAGCTTTGCCTGTTTAAAAACGTGGTGAGTCTATGGATATTGATGTAATAAGCAAGGCGTTAGCCAATCCATTGCGTCGACAGATTTTGCAATGGCTGAAACAGCCGGAGCAATTTCTACCTGTTCAAGAATGCGGTGGCAGTTTTGAACGTGGCGTATGTGCAGGACACATTGAGCGTTTGGGAAAAGTTGCGCAATCGACCATGTCGAATCATTTGTCTGTGTTACAACAGGCAGATTTGATACGGGTTGAAAAATATGGGCAATGGTCCTATTTCACCCGCAATGAAGCTTTGATTCAGCAATACATCGAACATTTAAAACAAACACTTTAAAACCAAATAAGTGTAAGTTGAGGCGATCATGGCTGAACTAAATTCTACGTTACAAGTGGGTGATTTTACGATTAAAAATCGCTTGGTTTTGACACCATTAACTCGAGCACGCAGCGGTGCAGAGCGTATTCCAAATGATTTAATGGTGGAATATTATCAACAACGCGCCAATGCAGGCTTAATCATTACCGAAGCAACGGTCATTAGCCCAAAAGCGGCAGGCTATGCCAATACCCCAGGCTTATGGTCACAAGAACAGGCGCAAGCGTGGCATAAAATTGTAAAAGCAGTCCATGCTCAAGGCTCAAAAATTGTGGTGCAGCTCTGGCATGTCGGTCGTATTTCCCATCCAGACTTATTGGATGGCGAGCTTCCAGTTGCACCAAGCGCGATTCAACCCGCAGGTGAAGTGAGCTTACTTCGTCCAAAACGTCCTTTCGTGACACCGCGTGCTTTATCGCATGAGGAAATTCAAGACATCGTCGCACAATATAAACATGCAGCAGAATTGGCGAAAGCCGCTGGTTTTGACGGTGTTGAATTACATGCAGCCAATGGCTATCTGATTGATCAATTCCTACAAAGCTCAACCAATCATCGTGATGATGAATATGGTGGTTCAATAGAAAACCGTGCGCGTTTATTGCTGCAAGTAGTTGATGCATTTATTGAGGTTTGGGGAGCAGGTCGTGTCGGCGTGCACCTTGCGCCACGTGGCGATTCGCATGATATGGGCGATGAAAATCCATTAGCGACGTTTGGTTATGTGGTTGAACAATTAGATCAGCGCAATATTGGTTTTATTTTCACCCGCGAATATGCAGCAGAAGATAGTTTACAGCCACAACTCCGCCCGAAATTTAAAGGTGCGTGGATTGCCAATGAAAAATTAACGCCTGATTCAGCTAAAACTATTTTAGAAAAAGGCCAAGCTGATGCCGTTGCATTTGGTTTGGCTTATATTGCCAATCCAGATTTATTGGAACGTTTAGAACATGATTTACCTTTGAATCAGGTGAATTTTCAAACTTTATATGCTGATGGCGCAGAAGGTTATACCGATTATCCTGCTTTTGAACAGCTCGAAGCTTAATCTGTATAAACTTTTAAAATTACTCATGTCATTTACCAAAATGGCATGAGTTTTTGTTTTAAATTCCGCATAATGAACTGAAATCAAATTTTCAATTATGGTCTAGGATGGCGCAGAGAAACACAGTACAGC
>DAOMAH010000213.1:0-3678 GCA_035426725.1 Acinetobacter sp. | reverse complement strand
CCCGACACCACTGCGCTCAGACATCGTTGCGTGCAAAGCAGATGTGAGTTGTATCAGCCACTCGCTATTAAACTCAGTGTCTGCGACAGGCGCAGCTTTAAGTTTTAAAATCTCTTCACCGCGCTGCGCGACTGGTAAAATTGTGCTCATATAACGACCTTATATTTTCAAGCAATCTATCAATGACATCGTATGGGATATTTTATTGCGCTGCCATAATTTTCATTTAAGAATCTTGGCATAACATAGCTGCGATAAAAATAAGGCATGGCAAAACACAATGAACGCAACTCAACTTTTTCTAGGTGTTATTTTTAGCTCAATTGGTTTGGGTTATTTTATGTATGGCAAAAAACAGAAAATGACTGTGCCTTTAGTCTGCGGATTGGTATTGATGCTTTTTACTTATTTTATCGAGAGTAATATTTTAATTACAGTGATCGGTGTTGTTCTTTCGATCCTGCCCTATTTTCTACGTTTCTAAAAAAAACTCCCCAATTGGAGAGTTTTTATGTCGCATTTAAATTAAAGTTTTTTCTTCAATTCATCTTCAACAATTTCAAGTTCGAGTAGGCTAAATTTACGAATTTCACCTTCGGCATGTCTTTCTAGCATCCCACCGACCAAAGGTACTTTCACTTTAACTGTCCACGTTAAGCTAATATCAACTTGTTCGCTGTTGCCTGTAACAGTACGTTCTGCTTTCGCTTCTAAAGGCAAGTTTGCACCAAGCTCTACAGTCGAAGTCAAATTTTTCAAATTCGTAACATCGGCACGCTTTAAACGGAATGCATTTTTAAGCAATTTCTTTGCTACATCTGGAATATTCACATCGAGGTTATATTCACGGCGCATTGTATAAATATCACCCGAAATTTTCGATTCAAGAATTTCTAGGTTTTCACCAGGAATGCGTCGACATACTGCTTCGTGCAAAGAAGTGTCTTTTACAATTTCAGCAAATTGCTCAATAGAAACTCCTTGAATCGTTTCCGTAATGGTAAATTGATGGGCCATAAACTGTCCTTTGTTATTCGAGGTTAAATCATTAAAGTGTAGTATATCATTCCAATTTGCTGAACAAAATTTGAAGTTGTCAAAATTTTATACATATGTGCATTATTTCATTTTAGCGTCACGGATTGGTGACAATAAGTTGACCGATATTGTGTCTGTACGACTAATTGATAAAATATGCTGCTCGTATTCAATCACCGCATAAAACTGTTCTGCACCATCATCTAAACCTGTTGCTGACCAATTGGTGCCTTGCGGAAATTGTTCTAGCCATGGAGCTTTATAAAAATCGGAAACGGTATCAAATTTTAGATACGAATCTGGATCTGCCAAAATTTTAGCTGCGATTTGGTCAAATTGTTCCTGTTTATACGCCATCAAATTTACAACCATTTTTCGTCCTTTTTTCTAAATATGCCTTTTCGTCGATAGATGCAATATTATATCTACTTACAATAATACTGTCATTTACGGGTCGTTTTCTCTGTACCTAGATTGCGAAGCGTTTCATCTTTTTCTTTACCTGTTCTACATTTACTTGACCCTGCTCAATGTGCTATCAACTAAGTATACGTTGAAGTTTTAGAACCATAAACTATAAGGAGTAAACCATGTCTTATCAGAATATTTTAGTCCCTGTCGATGATTCTCCTATTTCTTATGCAGCAGTTGAACATGCACTGACTTTGGCAAAACTATCAGGTGCGAAAGTGACCGTGTTAAGTGTGGTTGCGGTTGACCCATTTATTGGCGTGGACTTTTATCAGGTTGCGCCCTCTATCACCGATCATTTTATGCAAGCCGAAGCGCATGCCAAAAATCAACTAGATGATATTGTCCAATCTTTTGTTCGAGACGGCATTGAGGTTAGCAGTAAAATTCAACATGGCTCTGCCAGTGAAAGCATTATTTTTGTGGCAGATGAAATTGGTGCAGATTTAATTGTTATGGGGTCACATGGTCGTACTGGGGTAAAACGTTTATTGCTGGGTAGCGTTGCACGCTCAGTTTTGACTGAATCCCACATTCCAGTATTAATTGTTAAGCAATAAATAAATGTGAATAAATTAAACCTTGTGTCTTTAAAAATGACATAAGGTTTTCTATTCACGGAACGTTTGCCACGCCTCAGTTTTTTGGTTCTTATGCACATTTAAAGTTGGAAATTGTGGAATGATTGCTTCACTTTGGGTGGGTCTTAAAAACACAAAATCATCGACCTCAATATCGCAATTCTTCGGTACATTCACCAGCTCTTGGTTGCTACTGCGTCCGTATAAAACATGCGGGTGACTCTGTGGTGGATAAACATAAGTTGCCATCCAGTATCCCCCGTAAATAAACAATGCTTTAGATGCGTGCGGCAATTTATTCAAAAATGTCATAGCAGGCAGTTGCGTAAAAGGCAGCACTTTTAAAACAGGTGTGGCAATCCATAATGCAGGCTGTAGATTAAGTAAATATGGACTATCAAAATCGCTTGGTTTTAATAACATAGAGCCAAAAGATAAATCATTACAAACGCTTTTTTCAATATGAAAACTAAAGCTTGGACTGCCGCCGCCATTAAAACACAGTGCATTGCGCCAAAGGCTTGGAAACTGTAGTTGTATTAAAGTTTGATAATTGGCGTAAATGGCTTGCGACTGTTGGTAGGCTTGTTCTGGTTTCTTGATAATGGTCGGGATTTTAGTGACATGCGCATCGTATCCCATTAATCCTGAAAGCTTTAAATGCTGCGGATGTTGTTGAATCAAGTTTAAAATCGCAGCAAATTCAGCATCACACTGCACCCCACCCCGATGTAAACCGACATCAATTTCAACGCTGATCTGCAAACACAGTGAATACTGCGCTGCGATTTCTAAATATTGCGCTAAACGTTGCGCAGTATCGACCAACCATTGAATATTAGCAGCAGACCAGTTTGCATGTTGCTGATAAAAATTACGCACTGATTGGGCAGGCATTGGTTTACCAAGCAAAATATCCGCCTCGGCAAAATTTTCTAAGATCGAAAGCAAATGCGGTTGATGAAACACCATAAAACGTTGGGTATTTAATGGTTCAGCAATGGCTTTTAATAAATCTAAACAGGCTAAAGATTTCACCACCAAACGTGGTTTTAAATGTGTAGCTTGAACCAGTTGTTGTTGCACGTATTGGATATTGTGATTTAACGCGCTTTGATCAACGATGAGTTGTGGCGTAGCAATTCCTTGTTGCTTTAAATCAAGGGTGAGTTGTTTAAAATAATGCGCCGACATTTCTTATCCTTATTTAGCTATAGCGAATATACTTGCTGTTCGATACGCGTAAAAGTCATCTACAACCTGCATGATATAAAAAAGATCATGTTTCTGCGATACAACTAAATAAATGCAAGTAAAGAACAGGTTTTGTAGATGGCAATGCCTTTGCTTACTTTGGGCGAAACCAAAGTGTAGTCTAGCTGAAAGCTTATCCCCAAATCAGATGAGAACAAGCAAGACTCCGTTAAGATTTTTTTAGAAAAATAAAAATAGAATTAACCCAAAAACAATTTTTCCAAATACGGATTTAAGAACTTAGCTTGTGGATCAAGCTGTTGTCTTAATGCCATAAAATCATCCCACTTTGGATACAAAGCTTGTAGTTGTGAGCAAGTCATGCTGTGCATTT
>DAOMAH010000212.1:0-3682 GCA_035426725.1 Acinetobacter sp. | reverse complement strand
CCGCTGATCTGCTCATGCAATAACAATAACCCTGCCAAAGCCGCTAAAGCGGGTGATAAACTCGATAACGTTCCATAACTTAATTTGCTTAAACGTTTTAGTGCCATCAAATCCAAGGCATAGGGAATCGCAGTGGCTAAAATCGCAATCAATAAGGCTTTACCCCAATATTGTGTATCTAATAAAGCAGGTGCATTGTTCCAGAGCCCAAAAGGCAATAAAGTCAGTGCAGACAAAGCAATGGCAATGGTCAACGCGTGCATGCCAATTTGTTGCTGAACCACCCGATGACCATAATAAATATACAATGCCCAACACAAGCCAGCACCTAAAGCATAAGCAGCCCCCAGATAGGAAAAGTTGTGGTGTGTCGCGCTGTGCCAAGGAACGAGCAGGGCAATAACTAATATCGCAAAAACCACCCAAAGATAATCACGACCTTGTTTGATCGAAAGTAGAGCTAAACCCAAAGGCCCAATAAACTCTAAACCAACGGCAATCCCTTGCGGCAATTTGCCTAATGAACTGTAAAACAAAATATTCATACAGCCCAAAGCAGCGCTATACAGCAGTAGATCGCGCCATTTTAGATACTTAAGTTTGGAAATAATACGCCACGAACGGAACATGACCGCGACCAAGATGCTGGCGAAACTGAGTCTTAAAATGGTGACTGTGAGTGGGTCGAGCGTACTAATCAATTGCTTGGCAAAAGACGCACTGATCTGATATGCCAGCATTGAGAGCATCATGTACAGCACGGCAACGACTTGAAGATTTTTCATCGTTTATTTTTAGGCATAAATTCAAGTTTTGCGAAATTTTAAAAGCGAATCTAAGAAGCAATAAAAAAGCCACAGCTGACTGTGGCTTTTCAGACATACGTGGATTAGAACAACACACGCACGCGAATAGTACCGTCTACATTATGTAGCGTATCAAGCGCTTCTTGAGAAGCAGATGCATCTACATCCATGACTAAGTAACCGACATCACCTTTGGTCATGAGCGACTGAGCTGAAATGTTAATGCCTTGCTCAGCGAATAATGTATTGATTTTAGACAACACGCCTGGCACATTTTTATGAATGTGCAGTAAGCGATGTTGACCATCGGTCAATGGTAATGCGATTTCTGGGAAATTCACTGCAGAAAGCGTCATGCCTTTGTCAGAATACGCCACAAATTTTTCAGCGACT
Organism: Acinetobacter sp.; assembly: GCA_035426725.1. Lineage (GTDB taxonomy): Bacteria > Pseudomonadota > Gammaproteobacteria > Pseudomonadales > Moraxellaceae > Acinetobacter. The sequence goes on along the minus strand of DAOMAH010000212.1, from coordinate 2,483 downwards.
TCTAAACCAATATTGGCTTGAGCTTCTAAGGTTGAACCACCAACATGCGGGGTCAAAATAACGTTGTCTAAACCACGAAGTGCAGACTGGAATTCTTCACCGTTGGCTTTAGGCTCTTTCGGGAATACATCGACTGCAGCACCTGCAACGTGACCCGATTTAATCGCATCTGCCAAATCTTCAATAATGACACACGTACCGCGTGCAGCATTGATGAAGATTGAACCTTGTTTCATTTTCGCAAACTGTTCTTTGGTAAAGAAGTTACGCGTAGACGGTACATCTGGAACGTGTAGAGAAACGACATCAGCCGTTGCTAAAAGTTCATTTAAAGAACCGACTTGACGCGCATTACCTAAAGGTAATTTAGTCACTACATCAAAGTAGATGACTTTCATGCCCATGCTTTCTGCCAATACAGAAAGTTGTGAACCAATTGAACCGTAACCAACGATACCCAAAGTCTTACCACGAGTTTCAAACGAACCTTCAGCAGATTTGTTCCAACCACCAGCATGAGTATCTTTCGATTTTTCAGGCACACGGCGTAGCAATAAAATTGCTTCAGCAAGCACCAATTCTGCAACAGAACGAGTGTTTGAATATGGCGCGTTGAACACTGGTACACCGCGAATCATCGCTGCATTCAAATTGACTTGGTTAGTTCCAATACAGAAACAACCAACAGCAATGAGTTTGTTCGCCGCTGCAAAAACTTCTTCAGTAAGCTGAGTACGCGAACGAATGCCAATAAAGTGCGCATCTTTAACGGCTTCTTTCAAAGCTTCGCCTTCAAGCGCAGTTTTATGGTAATCGATGTTGGTATAACCCGCTGCTGTTAAAGTATCGATGGCATTTTGATGCACACCTTCTAACAATAGAAAGCGGATTTTGTCTTTAGGTAGGGATAGATGTTGGCTCATTACGGCTCTACTCTATATGGGTCGAATAATTTAAATCGCAGTATGATACCATATTTGTAGCAGACTATAGATATTTCATTGATGCTTGCGCGCCTAGAATTATCTATAATGATTGTTATCAACTTTATTTTTCTTTATTAGGTATCGACTTGATGAATGCGCCTGTCACTTTATCGCCTGATTTACTCAGTCAACTCACTGCCATTGTGAGTGAAAATCGTATTAAAACTGATGCTGATAGTTTGGCGAATTGGGGGCGAGATCATACCAAACATTTTGAGCCGAAACCGTCGGTGATTGTGTTTCCTTCAAGCACGGAACAAGTACAGCAAATTGTTAAACTGGCGAATCAGTTCAATGTTGCGATTACCCCATCGGGTGGCCGTACAGGATTGTCGGCGGGTGCAGTCGCGACCAATGGCGAAATCGTCATTAGTTTTGACAAGATGAATCAAATTTTAGAATTCTATCCTGCTGACCGTATGGTACGTGTGCAAGCAGGTGTGGTGACTGAACAATTGCAGAATTACGCCGAGCAACAAGGCATGTATTATCCCGTCGATTTTGCATCGACAGGTTCAAGCCAAATTGGTGGCAATATCGGTACGAATGCAGGCGGCATCAAAGTTATTAAATACGGCATGACGCGTAACTGGGTACTCGGTTTGACTGTCGTGACAGGCAAAGGTGATGTACTTCGTTTAAACAAAGGCATGATTAAAAATGCGACTGGTTATGCGCTGCAACATTTATTCATCGGTGGTGAAGGCACACTGGGTTTAGTGACCGAAGCGGAAATTAAACTAGAGCGTCAACCGAAAAACTTACAAGTGATGGTGTTGGGCACGCCTGACTTTGAAGCGGTGATGCCTGTATTACATGCGTTCCAAAATGAGATCGACCTGACCGCATTTGAATTTTTTGGTGAAGTGGCGATGCAAAAAGTTTTGGATCGTGGTCATGTGCAACGTCCATTTGAAACGACTTGCCCATTCTATGTATTACTCGAATTTGAAGCGCCTTTTGAGCCAATCATGGACAAAGCCATGCAGATTTTTGAGCATTGCATGGAACAGGGTTGGGTGATTGATGGCGTGATGAGCCAAAGTTTGGAACAAGCGCAAAGTTTATGGCGTTTGCGTGAAGATATTTCCGAGTCGATTGCACCGTATATTCCGTATAAAAATGACATTTCAGTATTGATTACGCATGTGCCTGCATTTATTGCGGAAATTGATGCGATTGTTTCGCAAAACTATCCTGATTTTGAAATCTGCTGGTTTGGTCATATTGGTGATGGTAACTTGCACTTAAATATTTTAAAACCTGAAAACTTGAGCAAAGATGAGTTCTTTGCCAAGTGTCAGGTGGTGAATAAAAATGTATTCGAAACTGTGAAAAAATACGATGGTTCAATCTCTGCTGAGCATGGCGTGGGTATGACTAAGAAGCCGTATTTAGAGTATTCACGTTCGGCTGAAGAAATCGAATATATGAAAGCTTTGAAGTTGGTGTTTGACCCGAATGGCATTATGAATCCAGGGAAATTGTTTGATCTTT
>DAOMAH010000211.1:0-3726 GCA_035426725.1 Acinetobacter sp. | reverse complement strand
ATTTGTCCATCGCCACCCATCGCATGTGCGAGCGGAAAACCTTGTTGGTAGAAACCATCTTTATAAACTGTGTGTGCATAAGAGATGCCTTTTACTTCACCATTAGTACGCGTATCCGCCCATTCTGCATATAATTGATAAGGCAGATTTTTATAGCTTGAAGAGAAATCCGCCCCCAACAAATTCATATATTTCGAAGGTAGACCACCTGCTTCATCCTCCCCTATCATTTGCCCATATAAACTCACGGGCACATTCAACAAGGGTTGTAAAAACAGTCGACCGTCGAAGCCTGCAATTTGGTTCGATGGATCCGCTTCACCAGTACCACCATTGTCTTTCGCTCCAGTAAAGGCATCCCAAAGCGAACTTAGACTTTCAGGGCGACCTTCACCACCCCATTGTATGGCACGTGAAGCACCAATCTCTAAAGCGGAAAATGGTTGAGCTGTTAAGCGTAAACCAATCAATTTTGCATCGGGAATGGCTTTATAGTCTTGTAATTGACCTGCAAAAGCTTGATATTGCCAAGGGCCAATCCAAGACAACCACGGCGTTTCAAAAGCATTTTGCTGTGCACGTTGAACCGTCACCCCATAAACAGGACGACTCGCATCACCACGGATTAAACTACCATCTTTCCCTGGCCCCCAATAGGTCGGAATTTGTCCTGCAACGACCCATTGATTCCAGAGTTTTCCTGCAATATAAGAACCTTCAACATTGGCATCATGTCCGTTGTCAATTAACGGATCTTTTTCTCCGTTGATTCTAAGTTTGGCATCCCAATTTTCACTGCCTGCATTGAGTTCTAATGCCAATTGATATTGTGATTTTTGTTGATCACCAAACGATTGCGGCAGTGTAGTTAGGTCAGTTTCAGCATGTAAACCAACTTTAACAGTGGCATTGTCAGCCTGTAATGCATTTTGTACGGAATTGATTACTTTTTGCTGTGCATTGTTGCTAACTTTTGCTTGCGATAACGAACGTTGAATTTCATCTCCACTTAATGGCCAAGTAGAGGTACTAATTTGGATGACGCCTTGTTGGTTTAACCAATTTAAGTCAGTACGCAAATTTTCATCATTCAACACAATGCCTTGTGCAAATACGGTTGATGAAAGCGAGGTCAATAATGCGATATAAAGCGATTTTTTTAAAAACATGGCGAAACTTTTCTCAAGTTTATTTATTTCAACATCATCGTTTTTTTAGACATATTTTTCAATCTGCAATCCAAACTATTACACTTTTTAACGTGAATAATAAAAAGCCACTTTTTAAAGTGGCTTTTTATTGGATCAAAACAATGAATTAATCTTTACGACGCATATGAGGGAATAAAATTACATCTCGAATACTTGCAGCATTGGCAAATAACATCACCAAACGATCAATTCCAATTCCTTCGCCTGCGGTTGGTGGCAAGCCATATTCAAGAGCTTCTACAAACTCCGCATCGTAATGCATGGCTTCATCATCGCCTGCATCTTTTTCTGCAACTTGCGCTTGGAAGCGTTCTGCTTGGTCTATCGGGTCATTCAGCTCAGAGAAACCATTGGCCAATTCACGACCGCCAATAAAGAACTCAAAACGATCTGTAATATGCGGATTATCATCATTACGACGTGCGAGTGGCGAGGTTTCGGCTGGATATTCAGTGATAAATGTTGGCTGACGCAGTTTGGTTTCCACCGTTTCTTCAAACACGATGGTTTGTAATTTACCCAAACCAAAACCTGGTTTAACTTTTTCTTTCAATACGTCTTGAGTGAATTTTGCAAGGAACTCACGATCATTGACATTTTCAGGGGTAAATTCAGGGTTGTTCTCAAGAATTGCATCAAACATTGAAATTTTCTTGTATGGGCCTTTGAAGCTATACACTTCCTCAGCATAAGGCACATCGGTCGAACCAAGAATGTCGATGGCTAATTTTTCCAGCATGTTTTCAGTCAATGCCATCAAATCTTTATAATCAGCATACGCCTGATAGAACTCAATCATGGTGAATTCAGGGTTATGACGGGTAGACACGCCTTCATTACGGAAGTTACGGTTAATTTCAAACACTCGCTCAAAACCACCAACCACTAAACGCTTTAAATAAAGCTCTGGCGCAATACGTAAAAACAACGGCATATCTAACGCATTATGATGCGTTGCAAATGGACGGGCTGATGCACCACCTGGAATCACATGCATCATTGGCGTTTCGACTTCCATGAAACGTTCATTGGTTAAAAATGCACGAATACCAGATACAACTTGAGCACGAATTTCAAACGTTCTACGCGTTTCTTCGTTGACGATTAAGTCTAAATATCGCTTACGATATTTGGCTTCAGTATCGGTTAAACCGTGAAATTTATCTGGCAGCGGACGAAGTGACTTGGTGAGTAATTCAAAACCTTCAAGGTGTACATATAAATCGCCTTTGCCTGAACGACCGATATAACCTTCAGCGGCAATAATATCGCCCAAGTCTAAACTTTTAATGCTTTCTAAAACATCTGCTGGCAAACCTTTTCGGTCAACATAAAGTTGAATACGCCCTGTCATGTCTTGGATCACGATAAATGATCCGCGATTGAGCATCACTCGACCCGCAACTTTTACATAGACATGTTCAGCCGCTTCGATTTGTGCTTTATCTTGATCTTTGAATTGTTCTTGTAAATCAGCTGTGTAATGTTCACGCTTGAACGTATTTGGCCAAGGACTCTTGCCCGTTTCTTTCGCCAAGTCTTGAATTTGCTTTAATTTGGCATGACGCTGTGCAATTAAATCGTTTTCGGAAAGTATTGGTTCAGAAGTCGATTGAGCGTTTTGTTGCGTCATTTCTGCCTCGAGCTAAGTAAAAATAAAGGGTCGTAGAATAGCAGATTAGAAGCCATTTTCGTATATTTTCACGTATCTCTAAATGAAAAAATAGCAAAGTGTTGCCCATTGAAGCTATCAGACACCATTAATGAAGAACCTCACGTGGACGTTTTATTGCTCTGACAGTTGTTTCACAATGGCAAGACCTTGTTCAAAACCTTTATTCATCATGTCGATATATTCAGCTTGCATATCTACTTCTACGTGCAGTTGTGTCTTGCCATTTGAATCAGTCAATTGATATTTTTCTAATGAACCTGCCCATGCTTTCACTTCTTCACTATCAAGATCTTCCTTTCCATCTTGAATCATGCCCACATGTTTAAAGATGACCTCATTCGGTTCATGCAAACGCTCAATGGTAGAAATCATGCCATTGCCCGTTCCATCATGGAAATTTGTCCGTCCACCAACTGTCCAATCTGAAGTCATGGTCGAACCACTGGCAAAGGGTTTTGTCCATGCTTCATAACTTTCTTTCGTCCAAAAAATATCCCAAACCTTCTGTTGTGGCGCATTTACCTCGAGATCAAAGGTCAATGTTTCCATAATTTATCTCCACATCATTTTTAGAAATTAAAATTTAGAATGATTTTTTTTGAACATTATTTATACGATGACTGTTTCCCAAATAACAGTGTCAAATACATTTCTACTAAGAATGAGAGCAATTGCTCAAATAATTTTACATTTGTCCTGAATTGCCATGTAACTTGACACATAAATGATTAAACTCTTGCGTGCTTTACTTCAATGTAATTCTGCGTAAAAATCTAAGTTCTGATCAACGTCCGTATTTATTGCGACAAGACATAAAGCAACACTATGGAATATTTATAC
>DAOMAH010000210.1:0-3743 GCA_035426725.1 Acinetobacter sp. | reverse complement strand
TTTTCAGGGTTCAACTGATCATAAAACTGATCATCTAATCCTTGATCAATTAAAATTTCCTCAAACAACCGACCTTTTTGCTGTACTAAAACGGTCGCATCATGGTTTGACCACAGCTGCTGATCTTCACCCAAATATTGACTGAAGGCCTTTTGCCCCCAATCACAGACACTTGGCGCACAAATTGGCGCAAAGGCAGATACTGATTTAAATTGTTCAGGATATTTAAACGCTAGAGTCAATCCGCCGTGCCCGCCCATACTATGCCCGAAAATGCCAATTTGATGCTTTAGAATCGGAAAGGCTTGTAACACATGCGCATATAGCTCATGCACAATATACGACTCCATATGAAAATGTGTCGACCACGGCATTTGCGTGGCATTGAGATAAAACCCTGCACCTTGCCCTATATCCCAATGATCACCTGTTGCAACATCTTCACCACGCGGTGAAGTATCTGGGGTAATTAAAATCAGGCTGAGTTGAGCTGCCATGCGTTGTGCATGGGCTTTAATTGCAAATGTTTCTTCTGTACACGTCAACCCAGCCAAATAGAACAACGCCGAACAAGCTTTGCCTTCTAAAGCTGCGGGCGGTAGGTATACGCCAACTTTAGTCGTCGTTTTAAGCTGCTGTGATTCAAGTTGATAAATTCGTTGCTCTCCCTCAAAACAACGATTTTTTTGCAGTAGTTGCATGTGCTTTATCCTGTGTTTTTGTTATATCGCTCGATATTAAGTTATCAGTCGGAAATAAATAAGGTTCGAGTTGTGGCAGCATCAATTCCATATTGCGCCCAATAGACCATTGCGGCTCTGAGGGTTCAAAACCTTGGGCAGTTTCCCATTGCGTGACTGTGGTTTTGGCCTGATCAAATGCCTTTTTCATGGATGACTGTTCTCGCATAGCCAAGTCAAAAAAAGCACGACCGAAATAAGTATAATCGGCTTCATTATTACAGCCAAACGAGGTCTTATCTGCCGCAGATGCGGTAATAATTAAGGTATCAGGCGACTGCAAAGCAGGAATAAAACTGCCAGAATAACAGGCAGAAATGACAATCACACGCCATCGAATGCCCGATTTATCTAAAGTTTCCCGTAGCCATTTAGGGTCAACTTGCCCTAAATCTAAAGGTGCATTTTCAATTTCAAAATGATTCCGCTCACCATGCGAGGTCATATACAGAAACAGCACATCGCTATCACGGTTCATCTGTTGACCCATACGGCGCAAGGTGAGTTCAATACTGGTTTTCGAGGCAATTGGCACATCTAATCGAGTTGCTGGATTGTTAATCAGCATCATCGAACGACCAAAAGTGCCAAACCGAGTATCAAATTGCTCTCTAATCCGTTCTATCTCGGACTTAAATACATCAACATAACTATCGCCCGCAACGCCCACAAAATACCAATGACTTTGCGCAATATCACCGAATTGGATTTGATCCAACGCGGTATTGAGCAAATGGCTTTGTGCGTAAAATGCATCTTCTGCAAAAACAGGTGGCTTCTCTTCTACTTTCCAAATGGGTTGATCTTTAACCGATAATTGCCAAACCACCATCGTTGCAATGGTCGCCACAAAAACCAAGCCGCGTTCCCACCAAGGCCACTTCAGCGCGCGTGAAAACACCCAAATCACCGCCAAACTTTGCCACACAAAAAGTCCAACAAATAGCGGAGGTAAAAGACCGTTGTAAATACTGTCTGGAATAAAATCTAAATAGCCGTTTGAGCCCCAGTACTGAATCAAACATTGTAAAAGTAAAATATTGGTATCAAGGACTAACCACAGTAATGCAGGGACAAGCATTAAACGTGGTTGATTCATCCGTTGCGATAAAAAAATCCCGACTATTAGTGCAATAAAAGGCCATAAAGCATAACCGATCAAACCTTGGGAATTAAAATCACCCATCTGACCCGCCACCAACCAACCATAAAGCGAGTTGGTGCAACAGCCTAAAATCCCCCAAAGAATTAATTGTGTTATAGAGGGATGAACGATTTGTAATGATCGACGTGAGCCGAGAAACAACCACATTCCAGCAATTTGGTTACTTTTAAAATCATGCCAGATGTTAATGGAGGGTTTCAGGTCGATCATATCATTCTTCAGAAATTTCTCTATTCAAGCCCAAACTGAAAACATGCCATTGTGTTCGTGAATGTGCATCATTTTTCAAAAAATACGATGTTTAAACTAGTGTAAGCTGCTAAATAATCTTTTAGCAATCATACTTTTGCACTATATCACAAATCTTTACCGAGCATTGACCTAAGCCAAACAATCCCTTAAACATGCTTCACAGTGGTTATTTTTGAAAATAAGCATCAAAACGACAGGCATCGCCTAGCCACTGATGGTCTGGTCTTTGCTCAGCCAAATAAACCGCATGGCGTGGACGCTTCACAATGACTCGTTTGGCGATGTGTTTTGCCAATTCTAGTAAGTTATCACCTAAATCCATTTCACCATCTTCAGGCAACAGTAGATGTAATAATTGCATCTGTTTTTTGACTTGCGCTTGTTTTTTGGCTGCTTGATGATTTTGATCCCGTTGCGGAAACATAGGGTCTAAATACACCACATCAACCTGCATTTTCTGTTCAATTAAATGCTGTAAATATTGATGTGAATCAGCAAAAACTAACTGGACTCGTGACATCACAGGCTGCAAAAATGCATCTCGTTCAGCCTGCGCTTTGGCATATTCCAACAATACAAATAGGATAGGATGGCGCTCGATCAACTGCACATTTGCACCCAAATGTGCCATTAATAAACTATCATGCCCAAGCCCAGCAGTTGCATCAATCAAGCTTGGATTCTCACCCACCTGACAGGCGCGAGCAATCATTTCCGATTTTAGACTGGCTCGTTTTAAACGCGGGATTTCGGCACGCCAATCAGGCTGCATTTTCATGCCATTTGCAGCAAGGCTTAATCCATCTTCATCTAAAATCAATGCAATTTCAGGATTTAGACGCAAAAAACGCGCGTTGGCTTTTTCAATCGCTTGTCCGTTTAACTGTATATTTAATTCAGCAAAGCGAAGTTGCAATTGTTGGAATTCGGTTTCGAATTCTGCTTGATACCAACACTGCATTTGCGTTACCAATGCACCCAACCTGTCCACCGCGTCGCTAGAATAATGAGACCAAAACCAATTCTATAGTAAGCAAAGACGGTGAAATCATGCTTGGATACGTAACGAATTAAGGCGCGAATCACAATTAACGCAGAGATAAATGCTACGATAATTCCTACCGCAAGCACGCCGAAATCATTGCTATGCAATTCGTGGCGCATTTTATACATATCGAGCAAACCTGCGCCCATTAGCACAGGAATACCAAGAAAAAATGAAAATTCAGCCGCTGCTTTGCGTGAAATACCTAAAAATAACGAACCGATAATGGTCGAACCAGAACGAGAAGTACCTGGAAACAATGCCAAACATTGGATTAAACCAATTAATGTGGCTTGCTTAAAGCTTAAATCATCAACTTCATGCGTCACAATGTCATGCTGACGGCGCTCAGCCCACAAAATAATAAACCCACCAATAATGAGGGCAATCGCAACTGTAATGGCATTAAATAAATATTCTTTCACCACATCGCCAAAAGTTAAACCAATAATCACAATTGGAATGGAAGCAACAATCAAATTAATACTTAAGCGGCGACCTTGTTCCTGACCTGTGAATGCCCCAATTAACGCGCCCCACA
>DAOMAH010000209.1:0-3764 GCA_035426725.1 Acinetobacter sp. | reverse complement strand
ATCAAGTCCGAATTGCAGCTTATAGTCACCTCTATGCGTTTGATCATGGGATGCAAGCCGAACGTCCAATTTACCAACAAGCTGTCACGTCTAAAGGTATCGAGATTGGTCGAGATGTCTGGTTAGGGGCACATGTCGGCATTAAAGATGGCATTAAAATTGGTGATCATGCTGTGATTGGAATGAATAGCATGGTGACCAAAAATGTTGAAAATTACGCTGTGATGGCTGGAAATCCAGCGCAATTGATTCGTTATCGAAATGAATAGAAACGCTCTAAAAAGTGTAGGAGATTCTATACATAAATTTAACCCTTCTAAATTTTATCTATGCTAATTTAAAATTAAATAGAAGACTTTAAGGTGCAAACCTAAAGAGGGGCGAAAATGAACCGTGTCATTGCATGTATTGATTCTTCACCTTGCATTGAGGCTGTGGCTGAAGCGGCGGCATGGGTTGCCAAGCAAACCCAACGCGAGTTAGTTTTATTGCAAATCTTGGACTATTATCCTGCAAGCTATCATTTAGGTGAAATTAGTGGCGTGATTGGCTTTGAAAGTAATGCCATGCTGCTGAAAGAACTCGCCGATTTAGAACAAAAGCAAAGTGAATTAGCACTGAATTATAGTAACAATCTACTCAAACATATTTCAGAACTCATCGAGAGAAATTACGGTTTGAGCTGTACTAAAATTCAAGAAAAAGGCGATTTTCTCGAACAAAGTTTTAATCTTTTAAATGAAGATGATGTGGTGATCATTGGGCGAGTGGGTGAACAAGCCGCTGAAAAAAATAAACCGATTGGCAGTAATGTTGAAAACTTTATTCGAGGTGTTAATTGTACCGTCATTACAGTCAGCGAACATTTTGAAGTGCCTAAACAGTTTATTTTTGCCTATGAATATTCACCGACTTGCCAAAAAATGATGCAGCGCATTGCGCAAAGCGATTTATTGAAAAAGCTACAATGTCATTTATTGTATGTGGGTGATCATCCTGAAATGTTGGCTGAACCGACTAAATTTCTTCAAGCCGCAGGCCTAGATGTTGTTGCTGCCTATCGTTATGGTGATGTCGCTCAAAATATTTTGGAATATCAACGTGAGCACGATATTGGATTAATCGTGTTAGGCGCATTTAGTCACAGTAAAATTCACCAATTCTTTTTGGGAAGTATTACCACGACGATTTTCCGTAATGCTAATGTTCCATTATTGGTCGCTAAGTGATTCATTTTGCTGCATATAGTTATCCGCAAATATTGTGGATAACTATATGGAAAAGCATAGGGGATAAATATAAATATCTGATATTCAATAAATTAATTTAATAGATTGTTTTTTAATCACTACTTTACGATGGCAATTGCAAAACCATCATGCCCCTTTGAACCGACCGTTTGTAAGGCCGTACAAGATAAAAGCTGAGGATGATTTTTCAAAGAAGTAAAGGTTTCTCGAATGCCTTCGATACTTGGTTTTTTATTATTTTCATCCAGAATGTCACCTGCACGAATGACATTATCGAGTACCAAAATCGTCCCTGAATGAGAGAGTTTAAGGCTAAGTTCTAAATATTCAGGATAACTTTGCTTATCTGCATCAATAAAAATGAAATCAAAGACTTCGCTGCCTTCTGCAATCAGTTGATTCATGACATCCGCACCACGACCATGTTTAAGCTCAACTCGAACAGGTAACTGTGCATAATCAATATTTTGCTGAGCAATCACCACATGAGTATCTCGCCCTTCTACGGTGAGTAGATAGCCGTCTTCAGGTAATGCTTTGGCGAGCCAGATGGTGCTATAGGCTGCGAATGTTCCGAGTTCGAGCACGCGCTTGCATTGATTCATTTGAATCAACATTTGTAGAAACATGCCTTGATTCGGTGCAACAGCCAAATGATTAGAAAAACCTTGTTGGTCGGTATGGTCCAAGGCATGTTGAAGTCTGTGATCTGTGGGAATTAAATGTGCATTGATATAGTCATCAATTTCGTTCCACAACTGTTGCATAATCAAGTTCATCTATTGCGCTGTTGGCAGCATTTTAAACCTTTCTGCTCAGAGTGCAATTTGATTCAGCGATCATTCATTGTGAAAAAGAGATCATTTTGATCTCTTTAGAAGGGGCAGGCTTTAATTGAAATGACACATTGAACTATTGCGAGTGAGGTCTGGGCCCCATGTACGATAGCCTTGCGTGTCGATATGGATTTGACCTGAACTATATAAACCAATCCCTAAATCGAGATTTTGACCATTTTGAGCCCAGAATTGGCACAGCTTAAATTTGGTTTGTTCAATAAATGCATAGTCTTGTGGCTGAGGATATTCAGGCCCAATACGGAAGTCGATGGCTGAATTAAATAAATGCCGAGATGAACTTGCGCCGCCTGCACATTGGTTCAGTGGTAAATCACGATAAACAGAAGTGACTTCAAAATCGGTCAGTACTTTAGCCGCAATCAGCGTTTTAAAAACGCGTAAAGTCGAAAGAGAATTTCCCCATAACTCACGGTTAGGCACCATATATTCAGACCGACCACATTTCTGCCAGTCTCGTGCAGTACGCAATAACTCAAAGCTTGGAATAATATGCGCGACATTATTACGCATTAAAAATTGTTCGTACTCACGTACACGTGCATAGTTCTCGCCTTGTGCCAACCATTGTCGATACGAAGCGGGTTCGACTTTAATGACAGGGCGCTGAATATTGACTTGTTCCTGGGGAATTTGGATTCTTTTGCCTAAGTTATTATTTTGATTAACTTTGGTCGGTGAGCTAACGCAACCGACCATCACCACAGGGATGATACAAAATGATAAAAGACCCTGTAATGTATTTCGTATCATAAAAAGGCAATTCATAAATTAGTGCAGAAGATGTGTCATTTTAATGCAAAATAGAAGATAAAATATGGGGCAATTGCAAAGAAATGTGTGATTCAAGTATAAAAAAGACCAGTCATGACTGGTCTTTTTTATAGCTTATTTTTCTAAATATTGCAGCTTATTTGGCTTGCCATTCCACTCTTCGCGGTCAGCAGGCTGTTCGCCAATTTGAGTAATGTTGTTGCCTGCCCATTTTTCAGACAATTCAGTATTCAGCTCAATAAAGACTTCCTGACCTGCTGGTAATTCATCTTCAGAGAAAATAGCATTTGCTGGACATTCAGGTTCACATAACGCGCAGTCAATACATTCGTCAGGATTGATGACTAGAAAGTTTGGACCTTCATAGAAACAATCGACTGGGCAAACTTCTACGCAATCTTGATATTTACATTTAATACAATTTTCAGTGACAACGAAGGTCATGGCGACAGCTACCTAAAAAATATGGTTTTCATTTTGCATCGTGTATTTTAGGCAAAAAGTAGTAGTAGAAACAATTCCTTTTATTGATATTTATTATTCGTATCAATGACAAGAGCCGATATATATGACTTTTGTTGATAATGAATCTCAATAATAGACCGTTGAGTAACAGAAGTATTCCTATTAATCATATTCATCTTATTGAACAATATAATATTTTTAAATATCGAGTGGAATTTGTATGAAAATTACAGTTCAACAATTTCCGTATTCTTTAATAAGCTCTTTAATTGATAAAGTTGCTCAAGTGCCTGCCGAGGCGTTAGTTCATCAATATCTATGTTTTGTAGCAATTCTAGGGCAGGTGATGGAATTTCTATTTCAACAGTTTTCTCAATGATTGTTTGATTTTCAGTGTCATCGTCTATGGCACTAAACA
>DAOMAH010000208.1:0-3782 GCA_035426725.1 Acinetobacter sp. | reverse complement strand
AAAGCCTAGAAATTAGGCTTTATTCTTTTCAAATTATTCAGATTGAGGCTCTGTTCTCTCATTTTCTTGAGTAGATAAAATTTGGGTAACTAATAATTGGTCAATTTTATAATGATCAATATCAACTACTTCAAATTTGTAGCCCGCATATTCAACGGCATCGGCAGGGCGAGGGATTTTGCGTAAACGATACATGATGAAACCCGCAATGGTTTCATAATTTTCATTTTCAGGAAATTCTTCAATACTTAAAACGTGCTTCACATTTTCAATTGGCGTACTGCCATCAATTAACCATGAATGGTTATCTCGTTTAATAATCTGCTGATCTTCTTCCATTGGAATCACCCAGTCGCCCATTACTGTAATCATGATATCGCTCAGGGTAATTACCCCAACAACAAGCGCATATTCATTCATTACCACTGCAAATTTTTCTTTGCTAGAACGGAATCGATCAAGTACTTCTGAAAGGGTGAGCGTATCTGGAATGATTAAAACACTACGAATGGTATTTTCATTAAGTTGTAGCAATGATTGATTGTTCAGGATGCGAACTAAGATATCTTTGGCATCAATGTAGCCAATCACTTGGTCAATATTTTCACTACACACTAAAAATTTAGAGTAAGGAAATTCAGCCAATTTTTGGCGAATGCCGGCTTCCGACTCTTTTAAGGTAAAGAAAACGACATTCTCACGTGTGGTCATGCTTGAATGCACATTGCGTTCTTCGAGTTCAAATACATTCTCAATAAAGTGATGTTCTTGCTTTTGTAAAACGCCAGCTTGTGCACCGGCATCCATGACCGCAGAAATATCATCAAAAGTCATATTATCATCACGAACCGTATTGACTTTAAATAAGCGGAATAACACGTTTGCAATCGCATTAATTCCCCAAGCCAGCGGTTTACATATTCTGATAAAAATCTGAATCGGTTCAATCACACTAATGGCGATTTTTTCTGGTGCAATCATCGCCAATCTTTTTGGCATTAAGTCGGCAAACAAAATGAAAAGAGAGGTCACCATCGTAAAAGAGAGTGCGAAGCCAATGGTTTCAAGCCATGGGCCACGATAAGACTGAACAATTAATTCAACAAAAAAGGGACGAAATGCTGCTTCACCCAAAATACCGCCGAGAATCGCGACTGCATTTAAACCGATTTGTGATGCTGCAAAGAAATCGGCAGATTGTTCCTGTAAATCAAGCACTTTTTGAGCACGAATTTCGCCAGATTCTGCCAAGATTTTAAGTTTGACCTTACGAGCCGCAGCGAGGGCAATTTCACTGAGAGATAAAAAGCCTGCCCCTGCAATCAGCAGCATAATGATAATAATATTTTGAAAGAGACTCACACATTCACCTGTGGTTCATCATTATTATGAATAAGTTGTAACACACAACGAGCTGTAAACGTTCTAAATACAACGATTACGGTCATTTTTGCTTATGAAACAAGCATATCCGCCGAAAGCCAGTGAGTGTTACAAGCTTATGTTTTAGTATTGTGAAAATTGCGTATTCGTGGCAAAAAATTCACGATTTTCTTCTTCAATCATCTGACGCGCAACAAACAAAATTAATTGTCTTAACCAACGGTGCGCAGGATGATGATGGAGCAGAGGACACCACGCCATTTTTAATTCAAATTCTGGAATATAAAAAGGCGGGTCTTTAATCAATAATTTAGGGTTTTGTGTTTGTAAGCGAGCCATCCGCGTTGGAAGCGTAGCAATTAAATCAACATTTTGCGCCAATAATGCAGGCATTTGATAATGGCGAGTAAATACTGAAATTTTACGTCGTTGACCAATTCGTTCTAAGGCTTGATCAATCCAACCTAAACCCGCTTGTTTATCTGGGTTTACCCCAAAACCAACGCCCATGCCTGTTTTAGACACCCAAATATGTTGTGCATCTAAATAGCTTTTTAAATTGAGGTGCGTCACCGCTGGGTGTTTATCATTTAAAATACAGCTAAAACTGTCACGCCAAACCAATACTTGATGGAAACTTTGCGGAATTTCATTGAAACGGTTAATCGCCAAATCGACTTTGCCTTGTTCCATGTCACGATAAGACACATCACTTGGCGTCAAAAAATCTAAAACGACATTCGGTGCTTCTGAACGTAAGGCTTTGACTAAACGTGGTACAAGTGTCGCTTCGGCATAATCAGAGGTCATAATGCGGAAAACACGAGTACTGGTATAAGGTCGAAATTCGGTGCGTGGCTCAAGAATCATGGAAAGGTCAGCCAACGCATCACGGATACGTGGTTGTAATTCCAATGCTCGTTCAGTTGGTGTCATACCTTCTGACGAACGAATCAGTAGGGGATCATTAAATAAATTACGCAAACGGCGCAAAATATTACTCATTGCAGGCTGAGTAACACCGAGCTGTTCTGCAGCACGCGTGACATTTTTTTCACGAAGCAGTACATCAAGATAGATTAATAAATTGAGATCGACCCGCTCGAGATTCATAAAATAAATACCGAAAATAAAATTCTTAAATTATGCAGAATTATGCCATAGACGAAGTCTTTTGTGTAACTAATACGACATAAATGCAACAGCGAGGAAATTGTGACTATTCTTGCTGATTGTGTTGATTTTTATTGTGAAATTCAGCTTATTTAGATGATGAATGGTAAAGCCTATTTTAGACTAGAATTCTCAAAAAGAGCGATTTAAACGTCTTAAATTGCATGATACTAATGTTAAAGTGTATGAAAATAATACAAAGAAGAACTTATCTAATTACCTAATTAAATTATCATTTAAATTAAAATATATAAATAACAATAAGATGGTGCATTATTTTTTTGACTTCAAACAATGATTTTTTGCGATATTTCATAAGAAAATACCGAAGATTAAGCTAGGATATTAGCAAATTAGCCAAGCAGGGACTAAGCTGTGCAACATGTTGATGAACTGCTCGAAATCCATCTGCACTTTGCAAGGTTTTGAGTGATCATTCGATGCCTATCCTCAAAAGGAATATATCATGTCTACATATTTAACAGCGATTGATGCAATCCGCGAACTTAAAGCAAAATTCGGCGACACTTGGCGCGATATTAGCGCAGAAGACGCTGCGCGTATGCAAATGCAAAACCAATTCAAAACTGGTTTAGACATTGCTAAATACACAGCTGCGATTATGCGTCGTGATATGGCAGCTTATGATGCTGACTCTAGCAAATATACTCAATCATTAGGTTGCTGGCACGGTTTTATCGCGCAACAAAAAATGATCGCAAACAAAAAATACTTCGGTACTACTGAACGTCGCTATATCTACCTTTCAGGTTGGATGGTTGCTGCACTTCGTTCAGAATTTGGTCCACTTCCTGACCAATCTATGCATGAAAAAACTTCAGTACCTGCTTTGATCGAAGAAATTTATACTTTCCTTCGTCAAGCTGATGCGAAAGAATTAAACGATTTGTTCCGTGCGCTTAAAAAAGCAAACGAAGCTGGTGATACTGCTAAAGCTGCTGAAATCACTGCTCAAATCGACGGTTTCCAAACTCACGTTGTGCCAATTATTGCGGACATCGATGCTGGTTTCGGTAACGAAGAAGCGACTTACTTACTTGCTCGTAAAATGATCGAAGCGGGTGCTTGTGCACTTCAAATCGAAAACCAAGTATCTGACGCGAAACAATGTGGTCACCAAGCTGGTAAAGTAACTGTTCCACACGAAGACTTCATCTCTAAAATCCATGCATTACGTTATGCATTCTTAGAAATGGGTCTTGATG
>DAOMAH010000207.1:0-3786 GCA_035426725.1 Acinetobacter sp. | reverse complement strand
CGTAAGCAACTTGAACATGGTCAACGTGTAACTGAATTAATGAAGCAAAAACAATATGCTCCATATTCAATTGCTGACCAAGCTGTTTCAATTTATGCATCTAACGAAGGCTATATGGCTGACGTAGAAGTGAAGAAAATCGTAGACTTTGATGCTGCGTTAATCTCTTACTTCCGTTCAGAAAATGCTGCGTTAATGCAAAATATCGATGAAACTGGTGACTATAACAAAGACATCGAAGCAGCGTTCAAAGCAGGTATTGAGAGCTTCAAAGCGACTCAAACTTACTAAGTTTATTTTTAGTTAAGTTTGGTTCACGGATCAACCTTCGAGAGCTCGCAAGGGCTTTCGAATACTAGGTTAAGCGTATGGCAAATTTAAAAGAAATTCGCGCCAAAGTAGCCAGTATCAAGAGCACGCAAAAGATTACTCGAGCGATGCAAATGGTAGCTGCTTCTAAAATGCGTCGTGCGCAAGAGCGCATGGCTCAAGGCCGTCCGTATGCCGATAATATGCGCCGTGTAATTGCTCACTTGGTTCAAGCGAACCCTGAATTTAAACACCGTTATATGATTGACCGCCCTGTTAAGCGCGTAGGTTATATCGTTGTTTCTTCAGATCGTGGTTTGGCAGGTGGCTTGAACATTAACTTGTTCAAGAAAGTTGTGCAGCATGTCAAAGCACAACAGCAGCAGTCAATTGAAGTTGAATTTGCTTTGATTGGTCAAAAAGCGGTTTCGTTTTTTAAGAGTTACGGCGGAAAAGTGCTTGGTGCAACTACCCAGCTTGGCGATGCGCCGAGTTTGGAGCAGTTGACAGGTTCTGTACAAGTAATGCTTGATGCATTTGATAAAGGCGAATTAGATCGTATCTATCTCGTTTCAAATGGTTTCATCAATGCAATGACTCAACAGCCTAAAGTAGAACAACTTGTTCCTTTAGCACCAGCAGCAGAAAGCGATGACCTCAACCGTACTTATGGTTGGGATTATATCTACGAACCAGAAGCAGAAGTGCTGTTAAATGGTTTGTTGGTTCGCTATATCGAGTCTATGGTTTATCAAGGTGTGATTGAAAACGTCGCATGTGAGCAATCTGCACGTATGGTCGCTATGAAAGCAGCAACCGACAATGCGGGTGATCTCATTAAAAACCTACAACTTATTTATAACAAGCTGCGTCAAGCCGCGATTACTCAGGAAATTTCTGAGATCGTTGGTGGTGCCGCTGCCGTTTAACATTATTTTGAATTGAGGAGACAGCAATGAGTAGCGGTCGTATCATTCAGATCATCGGCGCGGTTATCGACGTCGAGTTTGAACGTAATAGCGTTCCTAAGATCTATGACGCTCTCCAAGTTGACGGTACTGAAACTACATTAGAAGTTCAGCAACAGCTTGGTGATGGTGTAGTTCGTACTATTGCAATGGGTTCTACTGAAGGCCTTAAGCGTGGTTTGAACGTCACCAATACTAATGCACCGATTTCTGTACCAGTAGGTACAGCGACGCTTGGTCGTATTATGGATGTTTTGGGTCGCCCAATTGATGAGGCTGGTCCAGTTGCAACTGAAGTGCGTTTGCCAATTCACCGTGCAGCGCCTTCTTATGCAGAACAAGCAGCGTCTACTGACCTTTTAGAAACTGGTATTAAAGTCATTGACTTACTTTGCCCGTTTGCGAAAGGTGGTAAAGTTGGTTTGTTCGGTGGTGCAGGTGTTGGTAAAACCGTAAACATGATGGAATTGATCAACAACATCGCGAAAGCTCACTCAGGTTTATCTGTGTTTGCTGGTGTTGGTGAGCGTACCCGTGAAGGTAACGACTTCTATCACGAAATGAAAGATTCTAACGTTCTTGACAAAGTAGCAATGGTTTACGGTCAGATGAACGAGCCACCGGGTAACCGTTTACGCGTAGCGTTGACTGGTTTGACCATGGCGGAATATTTCCGTGACGAAAAAGACGAAAACGGTAAAGGCCGTGACGTATTGTTGTTCGTTGACAACATTTACCGTTACACATTGGCTGGTACTGAAGTGTCTGCACTTCTTGGTCGTATGCCATCTGCAGTAGGTTATCAGCCTACACTTGCAGAGGAAATGGGTGTTCTTCAAGAGCGTATTACATCAACTAAATCTGGTTCGATCACATCGATCCAAGCGGTTTATGTACCTGCCGATGACTTAACAGATCCATCGCCTGCAACAACGTTTGCTCACTTAGATGCAACAGTTGTATTGAGCCGTGACATCGCATCTTCTGGTATTTATCCAGCGATCGATCCATTGGATTCAACTTCACGTCAGCTAGATCCATTGGTTGTTGGTGCTGAGCATTATGAAATTGCACGTTCTGTACAGAACATTTTGCAACGTTATAAAGAGCTTAAAGACATCATCGCAATCTTGGGTATGGACGAATTGGCTGAAGAAGATAAATTGGTTGTTTACCGTGCGCGTAAAATCCAACGTTTCTTCTCTCAACCGTTCCACGTTGCTGAAGTGTTTACAGGTGCACCAGGTAAATTAGTACCACTTAAAGAAACGATTCGTGGCTTTAAAGGTCTATTGGCTGGTGAATATGATCATATTCCAGAACAAGCGTTCTATATGGTTGGTGGTATTGACGAAGTAATTGCTAAAGCAGAGAAACTTTAATTAGCTACTCTAATTTAGGAGATTCTCATGGCAACGATGCAATGTAATGTCGTAAGTGTAAAAGAGTCGATTTACTCTGGCACAGTGACGATGTTAATCGCAAAAGGTGCAGGTGGTGAACTTGGTATTTTACCGGGTCATGCACCGTTGGTCACTTTACTTCAACCAGGACCTATCCGTGTTCAGTTGGAAAATGGTACAGAAGAGATTGTCTATGTATCAGGTGGTGTGTTAGAAGTTCAACCTCATGTTGTAACGGTACTTGCAGATACTGCAATCCGTGCTGACAATTTGGATGAAGCGGCAATTATGGAAGCTCGGAAACAAGCTGAACAATTGCTGGCGAACCAAAAGAGTGATTTGGACTCTGCTGCTGCACTGGCTGCGCTTGCGGAAACTGCGGCTCAGCTTGAAACTATTCGTAAAATCAAGAATCGTGCAATGTAATTGTTGATTCGAGATTGAAAAAGCCACCGTCAGGTGGCTTTTTTATGCTTAGTTTTTTGTATTAGAGAAAGTACAATTCACCTATTACTGTCTAAAGATTCATCTCTGAATTCCAAAGAAAATACCCACCATAACTATTGGTTTTGAATTCTCCGCCAATATTTTTACCTTGCTCAGTCAGTTGATGCTTTCCTTTGTCATTTAAGATTAAAAATCCTTTTTGTACCAACTGCTCTAAAAGTTCATTGGTTTTGATTTTGTGTTTTGCAGCAAGTTTAGAGGTTGTTAATTTATTAAGATCATCTTGGGTATTGTTGTTTTGAACAGTTCCAATTTCTTTCACTTCATCTAATGAAATACGAACTTCATCACAGATCCGAATGATGCGTTGAGCTTCTTCGTAGGCATCTTTAAATACGGAATCATCTTGATCTTTTTCGATCAAAATCCCCATCTCATTATTATTGACTTGGCTGAACTCATAAAGATTTAGGCTGGAAATGATACAGGTTGATTCGTTGATATAACACTTTGCATGTAGATTTTTGCAAAAACTGACTCGTACATACTCTAATTTCTGCATCCATTTAATTTCATCAGGATGTAAGTCACTTTTGCCATGGCTGTCTCTAAGTTGAAGTGCAACACCTAAAGAATTAAGGTGTTGCCATGTCATATCA
>DAOMAH010000206.1:0-3812 GCA_035426725.1 Acinetobacter sp. | reverse complement strand
ACAATTGCTCATTTTTTATACGCAACATATGAGTGCACTAAACTCTCATCAGATGCTGCCATTTATTACATTGACTTCATATTTTGTTACAATACAATTAAATTGTACATTAATCATTATTACTGTCAAAACTGGAAATTATTATGAAAAAACTCGGTTTAGCCACTGCTTTATTATTAGCCATGACCGGTGCAAACGCTTACCAATTCGAAGTACAAGGTCAAGCGGAAACGATCGATGCAGTTGCAGCGAATGACAAAGATTTCTCTGCTGGCGGTCAAGCAACTTACTACTTCAAAAACGTAGATGCATCTAAAGGACCTCTAGCTGAAGCAGCATTTATTAACCAAGCATCAAATGTCGCTGTTGCATACAACTATGGTCAATTTGATGAAGTTGAATCTCAAAATTATGGTATTAAAGGTGAAGCTTACTTCCCAACCTCAATTGTTCCTGCTGCCTATGCAAGCTTAAGCTATAACGCTGCATTTAATGATGGCAAATACGGTGAAACTGATGATCATGGTGATCGTTGGGCACTTGAAGTCGGTTCGGTAGTTGCGCCAAACTTCTTGGTTACTGTGGGTTATACCAACATCGCTGCTGAATCAGTTTTAGATACTTTTAAAATTGTTAACAGCGGTATTTTTAAAGCTGCTGGTGAAACTGCAACAATTGGTGAAGATCAAGATGCGATCACTGCGCGTACTAAATACGTAGGTGCAATCGACGGTACACCAATGTCAATTGGTTTCGAAACGGGTATCGTTTATGGCGATGCAACTGCTTTTGAACTTAAAACTGATTTATATTTAAATTCACAAATTAGCGGTGGTGTTTCTTATGTTGAGTCTAGCATTGACGGTACACCAGATTCAGCTTGGGGCGTAAATGCAAACTACTTCGTTACGCCAGCAATTGCTCTTGGCGCAAGCTATGTAAATGCAAACGTAGTTGGTGCGGATGCTGATGTTCAAACTGTGGGCTTAAACGCAAAACTTCGTTTCTAATCTGAAATGAATGTTCTGCTTTAGCACACGTTTTGAGTAAAAAAACCAGTTCAATTGAACTGGTTTTTTTATGGGGTCATGAATTAAAAATGCTGGCTTTTAGCTTGAATTGCGAACTAAAGTTTAGGATAAACAGTCGCAATCAACGTCTCGACCACCGCAGGTTCAGCAAGAGTTGATGTGTCGCCCAAACTGTCCAATTCATTGGCGGCAATCTTTCTCAAAATACGACGCATGATTTTCCCTGATCGGGTTTTCGGTAATGCAGGTGCCCAATGCAACGCGTCGGGTGTGGCAATCGGCCCAAGTATTTTACGCACCCAATTCACTAACTCTTTGCGTAATTCTTCAGATTCTTGGACATCGGCTTGTAGCGTGACAAAGGTACAAATGCCTTGCCCTTTAATCTCATGCGGCATCCCGACTACAGCCGCTTCTGCCACAGCTTCATGCGCCACCAAGGCACTTTCAATTTCGGCTGTGCCTAAACGATGTCCTGAAACGTTTAACACATCATCGACACGCCCTGTAATCCAATAATAGCCATCGGCATCACGGCGTGCGCCATCGCCCGTAAAATAGAGGTTTTTAAAAGTGGAAAAATAAGCTTCGATAAAGCGTTGTGGATCGCCCCAAATACCTCTCATTTGCCCCGGCCATGAATCTTTAATGACAAGATTTCCTTCATTGGCACCTTCAAGCTCATTGCCTTCACCATCGACTAGCGCAGGTTGAATGCCGAAGAATGGGCGCGTGGCTGAACCTGGTTTGAGTGCAGTTGCACCTGGCAATGGTGAAATTAAAATACCACCTGTTTCAGTTTGCCACCAAGTATCGACAATTGGACAACGACCTTCGCCAACCACTTCGTGATACCAATTCCACGCCTCAGGATTGATTGGTTCACCCACCGAACCTAATAAACGTAAACTACTGCGATCACTTTCTCGCACATAAGCATCACCCTCACGCATCATGGCGCGAATCGCCGTCGGTGCAGTATAGAGAATAGTGACATTATGCTTATCAACCACATGACCGATCCGCGCCCATGTTGGGTATTGCGGAATGCCCTCAAACATCACCGTGGTCGTGGCATTACTCAATGGGCCATACAGCAAATAACTATGTCCCGTAATCCAGCCCACGTCAGCGGTACACCAATACACATCATCGTCTTTAAGGTCAAAGACTTCTCTAAAAGTGGTATTCACATAAACCAAATAACCACCCGTAGTATGCAACACACCTTTAGGTTTTCCTGTTGAACCTGAAGTGTAGAGAATGAAAAGCGGATCTTCAGCTTTCATCGGTTCAGGCGGGCAATGTTCATCCACTTTCATAATGGCAAGGTGATACCACGCATCACGCTCGACGTTAAACTGGATTGGATTACCTGTACGATGCACCACAATGACATGCTCGACGCTCTCTGTGCCTTGAATTTCAAGTGCAGCATCGACATTTTCTTTTAAAGGAATGAGCTTACCACCACGCATGCCTGCATCGGCTGTAATGACTAATTTGGCTTGGCAGTCTTCTATTCGACTAGCCAATGAATCTGGCGAGAAACCGCCAAACACCACACAATGTACTGCGCCTATACGCGCACACGCCAGCATCGCAATCGCCGCTTCAGGCACCATTGGCATATACAGCACCACACGATCACCTTTGCGAATGCCATATTTTTTTAACACATTGGCAAAACGACACACTTCATCGTGCAGCTCTGAAAAAGAAATAATTTTATGTTGTGAAGGATGATCACCTTCCCAAATAATCGCAGGTTTAAGCGGATTATCTGTTAAATGACGGTCTAAACAGTTGGCAGACACGTTTAATTCACCGTCGGCAAACCATTCAATTTTAAAATGATCAGAATTAAAACTGGTATTTTTCACTTGAGTAAATGGCGTGATCCAATCAATATTTTTTGCTTCTTGCGCCCAGAACTCATTCGGCTGCTCAATCGACTGTTGATAACGCTTAAAATAGTCTGCTTCCGAAAGTCTTGCCGTCTTTTTGAATGTTTCAGGCACAGGGTAAATGTCTTTCATGACTTAATCCTTGGTTTTCTGTTATCGCTTAGTATTCACACCGAATGATTGTATTTGTGGCTGTTACAGTATGGTCACGCTTTACACGCCGACGCAATATTGCTTTGGTCGCAACAATGTTCGTCTGAACGAGGCATTTTTTTCAAAATTTACTCAAAATAATTTAACTATGAAAGGCTTGTCTAGAATTATTATTTTTAAACTAGACCCATTCACATGAATACATCACTGAATGTTACATACAGCTCATACAGAAATTGATTATGATAACGAGCTAATCATGATTAATTTTACACAAATAGAGATTTTCTTGTGGCAAACGAACAAAATACATTGACTGATGTCGCCAAAGATACAGGTGAACTGATTCATCAAGCGGGCGCAAAAACCACGCAAACCGTACTGGCACATACGGAAAAATATCATGATGCTTACACCACCATTGATAAAATTATGAATAACTTTTGGGAACGTGTGCCTTATATTGGGATTGCGA
This sequence comes from Acinetobacter sp., assembly GCA_035426725.1. Lineage (GTDB taxonomy): Bacteria > Pseudomonadota > Gammaproteobacteria > Pseudomonadales > Moraxellaceae > Acinetobacter. The sequence continues at coordinate 246 of DAOMAH010000206.1, read as the reverse complement.
TTACCGTTTTCGTTATTTTTTGGTTGCTGACCAAATTATTTAAATTATTTATTCGTAAAACCTTAGAAAACCGTAGTTATACCCGCCAAAACTTGGTTTTAGTGCTGAATCGTGTCGGCAGTACCTTTATTATCTTTTTTGGTTTTCTGATCGCACTGGTGATTGCCATTCCCGGTTTTACCCCGAGCCAATTAATCGGTGCATTGGGGATTGGTTCGGTGGCGATTGGTTTTGCCTTTAAAGATA
>DAOMAH010000205.1:0-3837 GCA_035426725.1 Acinetobacter sp. | reverse complement strand
AGGGGAGTCGACCAAACGCGTGGTCACGCGAACTTCTTTGGTTTTATCTTTTAAAGATGCGGTTAAGCGATCCACCACAGATTTAAACTGTTCAGCTGCTTGCTCCAGTGCTTTTTTCTCATCGGCATCTTGCAAGTCACCCAAATCCACCGCGCCTTTAGAGACATTTTGCAGCGGTGTGCCATCGAACTCTTGTACAAAATTCATCGCCCATTCATCTACTCGATCTGTCATGAGTAAGACTTCGATGCCTTTCTTCTTGAAAACTTCGATTTGTGGAGAGTTTTTCGCTGCCATTTCGCTGTCAGCAGTGACGTAATAAATGGCTTTTTGACCTTCTTTCATGCGGGCTTTGTAATCCGCCAAAGAAGTCGAAACCTCATTATTGGTCGATGTCGCATAGCGCAGTAACTTTAAGATACGTTCACGATTACCAAAATCTTCCCCCAAACCTTCTTTCAACACCGAACTAAATTCAGTGTAGAAGGTTTTGAAGTTCTGTTGATCTTTCTCATCTTCCGACTTTGCCAAACCATCGAGTAAAGTCAGCACACGGCGTGCATTGCCTTCACGAATGGTTTTGACATCACGGCTTTCTTGCAATAATTCACGGCTGACGTTGAGCGGCAAATCTGCGCTGTCCACGATACCTTGTACAAAACGCAAATAATTTGGAATCAGGTTGTCTGCTTCATCTAAAATAAACACACGTTTGACATAAAGTTTGATGCCCGCTTTTGCTTCACGGGTAAATAAATCCTGCTTTGCCTGACTTGGAATGTACAGTAACTGGGTATATTCAGTGCTACCTTCCACGCGGTTGTGTGTCCATGCCAAAGGTTCAGCAAAATCATGGCTCAGGTTTTTATAAAACTCGATATATTGCTCATCAGTCACTTCGCTTTTGCTGCGTGTCCATAACGCACTGGCGGAGTTGATGGCTTCCCAATCATCACTTTTGACCATCTGACCGTCTTTAGGCGTTTCACCCTCAGCAACGTCTTCCTCTTGCCACACTTCTTTTTGCATTTCGATGGGCAAGCTAATGTGGTCTGAATATTTATTGATAACTTGTTTTACTTTCCACGATTCTAAATAATCGAGCGAATCATCACGCAAATGTAAAATGATGTCGGTGCCACGTGTCGCTTTATCAATTGGTTGAACTTCAAACTCACCAGTACCACCACTCACCCAACGAACACCGTCGGTTGTAGCCGAGCCTGCACGACGTGATTCAACCGTAATTTTATCGGCAACAATAAAACCTGAATAAAAGCCCACGCCGAACTGACCAATTAATTGCGCGTCCGATTTTTGGTCGCCTGTCAATTTCGTCATAAAATCTTTAGTGCCTGACTTTGCAATTGTACCTAAATTATCAATGGCTTCTTGCTCGCTTAAACCAATGCCATTGTCAGAGATCGTTAGGGTTTTAAGTTCTTTATCTAAACTCACACGCACACGTAGGTCGGGATCATTTTCATAATATTCAGGATGGTTAATGCCCTCAAAACGCAACTTGTCACAGGCATCTGAAGCGTTAGAAATCAACTCACGTAAGAAAATTTCAGGGTTAGAATAAAGTGAATGCGTCACTAAATGTAATAACTGGGCAACTTCAGCTTGGAAACTATAATTTTTTGACACTTGTTCACTCATAAATCACTCCTTATTGGTGAGGTTTATCTCTGTAGAATGGTTTATGAATGGTGCGTAACTCGAATATTTCAATCCTGATGTTGATCTTTTTCATCAAAAAAATGTGAAATTTAGTCCTTAAAACGGTCCACGACTCAAAACGCGATCTTGTAATAATTGATCTAACTGCTCTTGGCGCAAGGTATATGCACGTGTGATACACCACTTGTTTGCCCCGCAGGCATTCCGTTGCTTGAGCCATTTAAACTGCTGATCTTTTTCTGCATCACGCCCGCCCATCGGCAGGGCATGCAGAACAATTTGATAAGTGGTCGCTAGTTTTATATCGGCATCATTCAAGGTCAGGGTGTTACAGATTTGACGTTCAGTTTTTAGCTTAGCCGCCTGACAGGAGAAACTTGCCGCATACAGCGGCGATACGGTAAAAGTAGCCGTGAGGAATAAGATAGAACGGATTAATTTTTTCATCTGACATGGCTTATCAATGCAGGGCGTTATCTTCAGCATACAAAACTCGATGGAATCAACCTGTAGCGATTTGATAGTGAGTTGTTATGGGACAGATACCATCATCACAACAACTCGTTTAAACGCCGCTTTGAAAATTAACGAGTTTGCCTTTGGATAAATTGATGAATCAGCTCTGCGACTTGCTTCGGTTGGCTAAGTATTGCCCAGTGATTGGCATCAAGTTCTAGCGTTTCAAAGTGTTCGACCCATTGAGGCATGGCTTCACGAATGTATTCAGGACTCACGAAACTGTCTTGTTTTAAAATAATCGCCTGAACAGGGCATTGTGCATAACGTTGACGTGGTTGAGTCAAAGTAGGCACAAAGTTTGCTCGGTATAAATTAATGCCGTTTTTGCCATCTGCCGCAATATTGTGACTTAATGGTAAGCCTTGCATTTTTTCTAGGCCTGTTAAAATCTTGTCCCATTTTTCTGGGCTGAAAAACTTCCACACCGTTGGGGCAAGCAAAGGGAAATGAAATGCGCCGATGTACCATGATTTAGTCAACATTTTGAATACATTACTGGGTTCAGATTTAAACTTTTCACGCAAATACAGCGAAGCATGGTCTAAGCAAGGACCAGAAATTGTGGTGTAGGACAGTAAACGCCCTTTCAATTTTGGCTCAGTGACGGATTCCCAAGATTGGATTGAACCCCAATCATGTGCTGCCATATGAAATGGACGCTCGCCTAAAATCTGATTGACCACTTCTTGTAAATCTAAAGACAAACGCGGCAAACGATAATCACGAATACGCTTTGGAATGGAAGATGAACCTGCACCACGGACATCGTAGGTCACGATGTAATAATCACCGACCAATTCCTCAATCATTTTTTCCCAGACTTCCTGATTGTCTGGATAGCCATGCACCAAAACTAAAGGTGTTTTTTGCGCATCTCCCCATGTTTTGACACAAAGAGATTGTTGATCGGTCGTTGTTAAGGTTTGTATTTGTGCTTGCATCATGTTTATTCCAGTTTGTTTTTTAGTCAACTTGGTCATTTATCAAATTAGACATTGCCGCATGTCAGTAAAGATGATACTTATTGAATATGATTAGAATTGCAAGAAAATAATGACCATGAACGAGATATTCGAAAAAATCCGCAGCCTTCCCATCATTTCAAAATTGATGATTAACTATTATGCGCCGTACCGTGGGGCAGGTATTTCCATTGATACTATTGATTTAAATCATTATTTTATTCGAGTGAAAATGCCGCTTACACGAAAGAACCGCAATATCGTGGGGACGCATTTCGGCGGTAGTTTGTACTCGATGGTTGATCCCTTTTATATGCTTATTTTGATGCATCATTTGGGGCATAAATACATTGTGTGGGATAAGAGCGCAGCGATTAATTTCCTAGCACCAGGCAGGGGGACGGTTTATGCAGATGTCCGTTTGAGCGTTGAAGAAATTGCTGAAATTAAAAAACTTGCGGAAAATAATGAGCCTGTGTTTCGTACCTATACCTTGAATATTGTAGATGAAGCGGGAACGCGGGTTGCAGAAGTTGAGAAAGTGCTTTATATCCGACGTAAAAAACCGAAAGCGGGTGGCTAATGTTCTAAAGCTCGATAAGTAATTTATTTGATATTAGAAGATAAGAATCTTATTGTTTGCCTTTATAATTTGATTGTTAATTTTTTTTTA
>DAOMAH010000204.1:0-3842 GCA_035426725.1 Acinetobacter sp. | reverse complement strand
ACTTGTTCAGGGCTCAGTTTAAAACGGGGATCAACCTCCGCAATGCGATAGCGTAGCCGTGTGTCAAAGGGATGCGTGATTCGATCGCTCAACGAATTAAACTTGAGTTGCGGGTGTTGGCGAGTTTGATAGGATGACCAAAGTATGAAAATGATCAACGCAAGGGTTAAATAACGAGTCATGGTTTTTTATATATACTTAGAAATTGATGCAAACACATGTATGTGGTTTGACCGATGATAATGTTTGAAGGCTAAATTAGCATAAAATCGATCAGCTCAGAAACTGCTATGCGCGTTGTTTTGATTTTGCTTTAATGACTTATAAAACACGGATGACAATAACAAATCAAGGAATAACATGCTGAAATATTTACTCAAAACACCTGATGCTGCTTGGACAGCGGCTTCACCAGCAGAAGCAAAGGCTGAAAATCTAAAAATTAAATATTTGGGTACGGCAGGTTTTATTCTGTCTGATCAAAACCGAACCTTAGTACTTGATCCGTTTATTAGCCGTCCAAATTTTTGGCAGACCTTTACACAACCTTTGTTGAGCGATCCACGCTTAGTCAAAAGCTATATCCCACAAGCCGATGAGGTGCTGATTGGTCATGCGCATTATGATCATATCCTAGATGCGCCAGAAGTCTGTAAACAAACAGGTGCGCGCCTTATTGGTTCTGGAGCGACGCTGATGTATGGGCGATCAGCAGGTTTGTCGGAAGCACGGATGATCGAAACAAAAGGACGAGAAACGATTGAATGTGGAAAATGGCAAGTGATCGGTTTGCCTTCAATTCACGGCAAAGCTTTATTTGGTCGTATACCGCTTCCTGGTGATATGACCACACCACCACCTTTTCCACCTAAATTTCATCATCTCAAACATGGTCAAGTATTTAACTGGTGGATTCATACAGGACAGCTCAGTGTGGTTCATATCGATTCAGCTGACTTTATCGAGCAGGAATTGCAAGGCAAACAAGCGGATATTGTCTGTTTATGCGCGATTGGACGTAAATATCGACCGAATTATGTCAAAGATGTAGTACGACTACTCAAACCAAAATATATCATCCCATGTCACTGGGATAGCATGATGACGCCGATTGATGCAACACCACAATTATTGCCTAGCGTGAATATTCCTGAGTTTCTAGAAGAAATAAAAGCTTGTGGCGTGATTCCTTTATTTATGCCAATTTTAGGTGAACTTTATTTAGATCAAAGGACAGAATTTTAAGGCATAAAAAACCGCGCTTTCGCGCGGTCTTTTTTAAAGAGACAAATTATTTTTTGTCATCTTTTACTTCAGTGAACTCAGCATCTACAACGCCATCGTCCGCTTTTTGTTGTTGACCTGCATCACCACCGAATGCATTTGGATCAAAACCTTCTGCACCGCCAGCACCTTGCGCTTGTTCATAAGCACGTTGCGTAATTGGCATAATCAAGTTTTGAAGCGCTTCAGTTTTCGCTTTGATGTCTTCTACATCATTTTCTTTAGTCGAAGTTTCAAGCTCAGAAACAGCTGTACTAATTGCAGTTTTTTCGTCAGCAGTTACTTGCTCGCCTAGATCTTTTACTGCTTTTTGAGCAGAAGATACCAATGCATCCGCTTCGTTACGTGCTTTCGCAAGTTCTTCGAACTTACGGTCTTCTTCAGCATTCGCTTCAGCATCTTTGATCATTGCTTCGATTTCAGCATCAGACAAACCTGAGTTTGCTTTAATCTGGATGGATTGCTCTTTACCAGTGCTCTTATCTTTAGCCGATACTTTTAAGATACCGTCAGCGTTGATGTCGAAAGATACTTCAATTTGTGGCACACCACGTGGAGCAGGTGGAATGTCGCCTAATTGGAAGTTACCCAACAATTTGTTTTGCTGCGCCATTTTACGTTCACCTTGGAACACAGAAATGTCTACAGCAGGTTGGTTGTCCGCAGCAGTTGAGAACACTTGAGATTTCTTCGCAGGAATCGTGGTGTTTTTCTCAATAATTGCGGTTAACACGCCACCCATGGTTTCGATACCGAGTGTTAACGGCGTAACGTCAAGAAGTAATACGTCAGTTTTGTCACCTGAAAGTACCGCACCTTGAATCGCTGCACCAACTGCTACCGCTTCATCAGGGTTTACATCTTTACGTGGCTCACGACCAAAGAAGTCTTGTACTTTTTGTTGTACAAGTGGCATACGCGATTGACCACCGACCAAGATCACATCAGAGATGTCCGAAGTCGAAAGACCAGCATCTTTCAGTGCAATACGGCAAGGTTCAATGGTACGTGCAACCAAGTCAGCAACCAAACCTTCAAGTTTAGAACGAGTCACATTGATCACTAAATGTTTAGGACCAGTCGCATCAGCCGTGATGTATGGAAGGTTGATTTCAGTTGCATTCGAAGAAGAAAGCTCGATCTTCGCTTTTTCAGCCGCTTCTTTTAAACGTTGAAGTGCAAGTGGATCTTGTTTCAAGTTAAAACCTTGTTCTTTCTTGAACTCTTCAACCAAGTATTCGATTAATGCGTTATCGAAATCTTCACCACCTAGGAATGTATCACCATTAGTTGACAATACTTCGATTTGTTGGTCGCCATCAAGGTCAGCAATTTCAATGATTGATACGTCAAAAGTACCACCACCCAAGTCATAGACTGCGATTTTACGGTCGCCTTCTTTCTTGTCCATACCGAACGCAAGTGCCGCAGCCGTTGGTTCGTTGATAATACGTTTAACTTCAAGACCTGCAATTTTACCTGCATCTTTGGTTGCTTGACGCTGTGCATCGTTAAAGTAAGCAGGAACAGTAATGACCGCTTCAGTAACAGTTTCGCCTAAGTAATCTTCAGCTGTTTTTTTCATCTTTTTCAAGATTTCAGCAGAGATTTGTTGTGGTGCCAATTTTTTATCGTTGACATCTACCCAAGCATCACCGTTGTCTGCTTGAATGATTTTGTAAGGTACCAAACCAATATCTTTTTGTACTGCTTGGTCTTGGTATTTACGACCAATCAAACGTTTGATGGCGAATAATGTATTTTTTGGATTGGTGACTGCTTGACGTTTTGCAGATTGACCAATCAGAATTTCACCATCTTTGTATGCAACAATAGAAGGAGTTGTACGTGTACCTTCTGCATTTTCGATGACTTTAACTTTGTCACCTTCAAGTACTGCAACACATGAGTTTGTTGTACCTAAATCAATACCAATGATTTTAGCCATTTGGGTGCTTCCTCTTAAATTCTTTTTACGATATTTTCGCTTGTTATCCGATATGAGAGCCATTCAAAATTTTTCAAGTTTATTTGATTAAAAAAAGTGAAAAAACTCTCGAATTTCTTTGCCTTATTGACCGACTAAAACCATCGCTGGGCGAAGTAAACGGTTCGACAAGGTATAACCTTTCTGTAATACAGTACCAATTTCACCTGCTTTGGCATTTGGCGCGATCCCCACGGCTTGATGTAAATCTGCATTAAACCCATTGTTCATATCTACTTCGACCACACCAAATTTTTCTAAGGTGGTGAGAAGAGATTTCAGGGTAAGTTTTACACCTTCAAGTAAAGGAGATTCCACATCACCAGCGGCCTGAATAGCACGTTCTAAATTATCGACAGAGTCGAGTAACTCTTTGGCAAACTTTTCAAGCGCCGTTTCTTTATGTTTTTCAGCATCACGTTGAATACGTTCTACGCTTTTTTGTGCTTCGTATACTGCATTGGCAGTACGCGCCTTTTCCAGTTTTAAACTGTCTTGCAACTGGGTGATTTGAGCTTGTAAATCTTCAACGCTAAGCTCGTTGGCTTGCTCTACACCTTCAGCTTGAGTT
>DAOMAH010000203.1:0-3863 GCA_035426725.1 Acinetobacter sp. | reverse complement strand
TTTGTAAGTTGCCTTTTTTCTCAGCATTTTTTTCAACAACTGCCACAGGTGGCTCAGCTAAAATTGAAAGCGAAGGCGTTACAATTTCAAACTTGCCTGGTTGTTCACGTACTGCAAGGAAGGCTTCATTTTCCCAAGCTAGCAATACATCACCGATACCGCGTTCAGCAAAAGTTGTCGTTGAACCACGTGCACCTGAGTCAAGAACTTTGGTTTGCTTATAAATTTGACGAACAAATTCTTGTGCTTTAGCGTCGTTACCACCTTTTTGGTGCTTTGCCCAAGCCCAAGCGCCTAAGTAGTTCCAACGTGCGCCGCCAGACGTTTTAGGGTTTGGCGTGATAATTTCCACACCCGGTTTTACTAAATCACCCCAATCTTTAATTTGCTTTGGGTTGTCTTTACGTACAAGGAAAACAATTGTTGAGGTGTACGGTGTCGCATTTTGTGGTAATTTCTTCTGCCAATCGGCTGGAAGTAATTTTGCATTTTCAGCAATTTCATCAATATCGGCTGCAAGTGCTAAAGTCACGACATCGGCATTTAAGCCATCAATCACCGCACGCGCTTGTTTCCCTGAACCACCATGCGATTGTTTGAAGTCAATTTCTTGACCTGTACGCTGTTTCCAGTACGCACCAAATTGTTTGTTGAAGTCAGTATAAAGTTCACGCGTTGGGTCGTAAGAGACATTTAAAAACTCTTGCGCCGCGAAAGAAGAAACTGATAATAATGCGGCAATTACGCCGACTTTAACTTGAGAAAAACGCATCTAAAACCCCTTTTAACTAAATCACTGTTTGGAATATAGATGAAGCATAACCTCAGTTTTTCTGCAAAAAAAATAATTAAAAACGGATTTGATATGAAAAAAATAGAAATACAAAAAACAGATAAGTTATGCTGAATAACTGATTAATAAGACATTTTTACTTCTTAAATTAACTTGTTATAATTGTTAAAAATCAAATATTTATCTTTGTTGTGTGATTAACTCAGATAAGGCATCAAGGTGATGAAAATATGCAATGTTATAAAAATGGACAATTGATACATTCTATCCCTTTGCTTGATCGGGCTTTTCATTATGGCGATGGTTGTTTTACTACAGCCCGAATTTTTCAAGGGCATTTTGAACTGAAAGATTTACACATCGCTCGTTTAAAATTGACCTGCCAACGTTTAAGTTTGACCACAGATTTATCATACATTGAACAAAGTCTTGAGCAATTATCACAACAATCTTCCATCTTAAATGGAACGTTGAAAATTGTGATTAGTCGGGGCGAGGGCGAGCGTGGCTATCGTCTTCCTACGCATCCCGCCGATATTTATCTGTGGTATTACTCAAGTATGCTTCAATCATTTGAACCCGAATGGATTGAAAGTGGCGTACTCGAGCATGCATTAGGCTTGAGTATGCCGAATTTAGTCGGACTGAAAACGTTGAATCGTTTAGAGCAAGTATTGCTTAGACAAGAAGCAGATCAATTGGGATGGACTGAAGCATTAGTAACCGATGTACAGGGCAATATTGTTGAGGGGGTGAGCAGTAATTGTTTTATTCGTATAAATGACCGATGGATTACGCCCGAACTTCGTTATAATGGCGTGCATGGTGTCATGCGTGCAGAAATTTTAATGCGTATGCAACAGGCCAATGTAGCTTGTGAGCAACGGTCAATTGAAATGGACGAAATAGAACATATTCAGAGCCTATTTTTCTGTAATGCGTTGCATCCGATGAAAGCCGTGATTCGATTTAAACAGCAAACCTTAGAACAGCAACCGTATCTCGATTTATTTCAAACTCTAAAACTGAACCAGATTGACTAAATATGCCAAAGCCACCAAACGCTAGAAAAAGTAAGAGTAAAACCAAAGCCAAGCCCAAAGCTCGCTTTCCGATCAAAAAAATATTGATCGCTATGGTGATTTTGGTTCTCGGAATCTTTGCGGTTTTAAGTCTCAGCTTATTTAAAAACTATCCTGTAGAAAATAAAAAACAGGTATTGGTGATTTCGGCGGGCGATACCTATTCACGATTTATTGATCAATTAGCACAGAAAAATCAGGTGCATTTCCCGATTGTTTTAAAGCTATACCAAAAATTTATGATTCATGACAGCCTAAAAGCAGGGGTATATGAAATTACTCAGGGGATGAGTATTCGTCAGGTGTTGGAATTATTGTCCAATGCAGAAAATGCGCAAATGAATCGTATTTTAGTGATTGAAGGCACTAATTTTAAACAACTGATTCAAACTTTAAAAAAAGATGAAAATGTTACTAAAACTATTTTAAATCTCCCGCAAGATCAAATTTTAAAACAACTCGATATTCCTTATTCACATCCCGAAGGATTATTTGCACCTGATACCTATTTCTTTGCCAAAGGTGAAACAGATAAAAAAATCTTAACTGATTTATATCGCCGTCAAATGAAATCTTTGGATGAAGCATGGGCAAATAAAGCGGCAAATCTTCCTTATAAAGATAAATATCAAGCCTTAATTATGGCGTCGATTATTGAGAAAGAAACCAGTTTAGATAGCGAATTGCAGCAAGTTTCTGGTGTGTTTGTGCGCCGTTTAAAAATAGGTATGCGTTTACAAACTGACCCAACCGTGATTTATGGCATGGGTGACCGCTATCAGGGCAATATCACTCGCAACGATTTGCGTACTCCAACCGCATATAACACCTATACCATTGATGGTTTACCACCAACGCCAATTGCTTTGCCTAGTAAAAAAGCCATTGAAGCGGCGATGCATCCAGACGATGCACAAAATATTTACTTCGTTGCCACAGGCAATGGTGGGCATAAATTTACAGCGTCTTTAGCAGCCCACAATCGTGCGGTACAAGACTATTTAGCTACGCTACGTTCGAAGAAAAATCAGGGTGAATAATGTTTATTAGTTTTGAAGGTACGGAAGGTGTTGGTAAAAGTACCTTGATTCGCAAAATTCATCAGTTCTTTGAACAGCAAGGTAAAGAAGTCGTGTTGACGCGTGAACCAGGTGGAACGCCTTTGGCTGAACAGATTCGCTCTTTATTATTGGCGGTGAATCACGATGAGCCAATGAGCCATGATACTGAGCTATTATTGATTTATGCAGCACGTGCGCAACATTTACAACAAGTGATTTTACCTGCATTAGAGGCGGGTAAAATTGTGCTGAGTGATCGTTTTACCGATGCAAGTTTTGCCTATCAATGTGCTGGACGTGGTTTGAGTCAGGAAAAACTCAAGCTTCTGAATCAAACTTTTGTGGCGAAAATGCCGAATATTACATTTTGGCTGGATGCACCGATTGAGTTGGGTATGACGCGTGCCAGAGAGCGTGGTGCTTTAGATCGGTTTGAACAAGAGAAGTTGAGTTTCTTTTCTAAAGTTCGTGCGGGTTATGAAACGTTATGGCAAGCAGAGCCTGAACGTATTAAGCGTTTAGATGCGACGAAAATTGCTGATGTAGTATTTGAAGAAGCACTAAATTTTTTGAAATAGTTTTAGGCGTTATTTTACATATATATATCTGATGAAAAGTAGTATTCGTTTTATCCACTGACCATTACTTTTCTGTTCGATGGTCAATATGTGTGTAGCGTAATGCGCCAGAACAAATTAGGAGCTTTGGGAGTGTTGATCTAAGATTTTATGATTCTTGATGTCTTATTTTTCTTATGTTAGTTTTAATTCAATATAAATCAGTACCTTTACGTTTTATTTTTAATCAAATAGGTATCTTATGAGGCAGGGTTTGGAATCTTATGTGTCACCTCTGCCGCATAAGAGTAGTTAGCCCAAAATTGGCTCGGTAATCTAAAGGAACATGAATGAATATTTGGCAAAAGGT
>DAOMAH010000202.1:0-3876 GCA_035426725.1 Acinetobacter sp. | reverse complement strand
AATCATTTTCATAAAGATTTAAAATATTCCAATGTGATGTTGAACACAGCCATGAACGATCTAGATTTTCTTCTAGTCGATCAGGATTAAAACACAAATAGCTTAAAGTAGCTTGAAAATCGTGCGCTTTTGGGTGAAAACGGCGATGTCTAATTTGAGCTTTGGCAATGGAAAGTGAATTTTCAAACATATCATCACCTCCAAATCACTGGTTGATTTCTAAAAGCGCATCGACGACACGTTGGGCACTTCGTGCGCCATCTTCATGAAAGCCCCAGCCCCAATATGCACCACAAAACGAACTGCGGTTTTGACCATTGATCTCCCCCCAACGTGCTTGTGATTCGATTGCTTTTTTATCAAATACAGGATGGCGATAATGACGTTCGATATAAATCTTATCTTTTGCAATTGGCATATTCGGATTGAGTGTGGAAAATACCTGTGTTTTACAGGATAGATTCTGCAAACTATTCATCCAATAAGTAAATCCATAGTGAACTCGATTTGATTTAGATTTTTGCGCGGTGACATGCACATGCCAGCTGGCCCATTGCGATTGACGCTTAGGCATAATCGACGTATCAGAATGTACCACCATACAATTATATTGATAATCAAAACAGCCTAATACGTTTTGTTCATCTGCCGAAGGATTTTCGATGAGCTTTAATGTGTCGTCAGCATGGCTGGCAAAAACCACCCAATCGAAAGTTTCCTGCCCTCGTTCCGTAACAATATGAACTAAATTTTGTTCCCGAATCACCTTCTGAACATGTGCTTTTTTCCAAGTGATGGATGGACAAAATTTTTGAATGGCTCGGATATAGGAAGCTGAACCACCCTTAACCGTTTGCCATTGTGGACGGTCTTTTAATTGCAACATACGATGATGCTGAAAGAAACTCACGACAAATTTATAAGGAATATTTCCGACTTGATCTACAGGACTTGACCACAATGCGCCGCACATTGGATATAAATGTTCTTCTTTAAAGACCTGTGAATAATTATTTTGATTTAGGTAGTCTTCTATACTCAGTTCAGCATCACATTGATCTACTTGAACGTCTTTATTGGTTTTATAAAACCGAATTAAATCGGAGAGCATAGTCCGAAAGTTTTTGTTTAAAAAATTATGTGGTCGCGTGAATAACGACCACTTTTTTGATGGATTATATTGAAGTCCTGTCACCTGATTATTCACAGAAAAGCTCATATCCGTATTTTGTGCATCTACCCCAAGTTCAGCAATCATTGCGCTAAATAAAGGATAGTTATAATCATTAAATACAATAAAACCACTATCCACTGCGACATTTTGTTGATCAATCAATAGATCATGCGTGTCAGTATGCCCACCGAAATATTGCTCTTTTTCAAATATAGTCACTTCATGCTGCTTTGATAATTTCCACGCTGCATACATGCCTGAAATGCCAGAGCCTACAATTGCAATCTTCATCAAGACTCCTCAGTTTGAATTTTATTTCTGTTCATTTTAAGATTTAGTTGATGACTTTTATGCATATCATAGATACGTTGCGGCACGGGTTTAATTGCCCAAATTAAACCTAAAAAAGACATAATTTTTAAGATGTAATAGGTAATATCGACTTGCCACCAAAAGAAACCTTGTCTGGTGCTACCCGCATAGTAGTGATGATTATTATGCCAACCCTCACCCAATGTGATAATCGATAAAAATAAATTATTGCGGCTGTTGTCGTCAGTCTCAAAGTCTCGACGTCCATAAAGATGCGCCAAAGAATTAATACACAAGGTCGCATGAATCAATAAAATGGTCGAAACCACAAACCCCCAAACGAATAGCTGCAAACCTGATGTACCCAAACTTGGATAAGCTACAGCCAACCACTCACCAAAACCATAAATTGACAATGCGGTGAGTAAAACCACAGGTAAGCTAAAACGGTCTAGCCATACAATTTCTGGAAATTTTAGCCAATCTTTGATGACTTCTTTTCGTGTAAAGAAATTTTGGTCATTTAAAAACCATCCCACATGGCTGTACCAAAACCCATGCTGTGATGAATGTGGGTCATGTTCTGTATCTGTAAAACGATGGTGATAACGATGATGTGCAGCCCACCACAATGGACCACGCTGTGCGCTCATTGTTCCAATAAGGAGGAAAAAAAACTGTACTGGTCGTGAAGTTTGAAAGGTTTTGTGGGCAAGATAGCGATGAAAAAATCCCGTAATCGCAAACATTCTAATCAAGTAAAATGCAAGCATAAATGCAACGGAGAACCATGATACACCGACCCAAAAGACAGCAAGACAAGCGATATGTAATAAAATAAACGGAACAATTCTCAACCATTGTACTTGCGTATCTTTGATGGCTTTTGAGCTTTTAATTACATTTGATTCAGAGCTATTGAGAAGTGACCAACTATCCAACCATCGCAGAAAAAATTTAAACATTGACTCTTCCTGACCCATCGCTTTTTATAGTTGTCATAGTAGTGAATTTAGTATGAAGTTAATGTGAAGCCCACTAGATGACCCATCATCCCTATATAAAACTATTAAAAACATAGTCTTATCTTAAAAATTATTTTGGATCGGATATGAAATTTCTGTGTTAGTAAAAGACTAGATTTACTTGCTAAACATCTATTTACTTGCTAAACATCTATTTTCTTTCATTCACTCTTATCTTAAACAGTTTGGAATTTAACCTAAAATGGAGAAACGAGACAATTTATTTTTACAAAGCCTCATATACAATCTAATATTAATAATTAAATAATCATTCCCATACCAAATTAATCTCCTCGATTAAATCCCATCTCAATTTATCCCCTGTCACAACAAGCCCTTGGCGATTACCATCGTAAAACGCCCCAAAATAAACACTCCCTGAAATCATGTCTGGAATACATTTTTGTATAAATGCCTCTAGATTGATTGCTTGAGGCTTTGCACCCAATTTTTTATGTTCTTCAAAACAATACAATTCTGCTAATTCAATATGAGGCCAAAGTGGGAAAATTTTATCTCTCTCATTATCTTTAAATATTACCCAGTTATCTTCACCTACTACCAGCCCCCATACCTGCTCAAAATCAGCGCAATGCCGAATAAAATATGTATAACGATCTTCAGTCGATAAACTCAATAAATTTAAAATTTTATTTTCATGCATTCCTTTATTCATCTCTATCTCTATGACGTTTAGTTTCGACTTTTCTCTCGTTCCACCTTTGTACGGCGGAATGCCAAACTGTTTATTATTTAATTTATCCTTCGAACAACAGTTAAGTAAGACAAACTGATATTTCAGTTAATCGAAAAAATTGAGTTAAAATCATATCATCAACAAGTTTGGTGTTGCATTCTGTAATGCTCAACTAGGTGATAATTAACTTCTAGTCACAACTTAAGTGTGAGTAATTCAAGTTAGAATTCAGTTTTCATAAAAGCTAAATCAACCCTTAAATTCAAAAAACAAAGGCCGCATTTAGCGACCTTTGCTTTTACAGTACAACTATTTCTAAGCAATACTGTGATTAAACATTCTGATCGGTCAATATTTTAAAATAAATATCAATCAGTCATGTTAAAAGCTGACGGTTTACATCATACCGCCCATTCCACCCATACCGCCCATGTCTGGACCAGCTGCTTTATCTTCTGGAATATCTGTAATCATACATTCAGTCGTCAACATCAAACCTGCAACCGAAGCAGCATGTTCAAGCGCAGAACGCGTTACTTTCGCTGGGTCAAGAATACCCATTTCAAGCATATCGCCATATTCGCCAGTTGCAGCGTTATAACCGAAGTTACCTTCACCATTTTTAACAGCATTGATCACGACAGATGGTTCATCACCCGCATTGGCAA
>DAOMAH010000201.1:0-3892 GCA_035426725.1 Acinetobacter sp. | reverse complement strand
GCACGGCATCGTAGCCCAAATATCCAACCAATCCACCTGTAAAATTAGGTAAATCAGGCAATTCAGCTTTCGTTGGCACTTTAAATTGATTTTGAAAATCACGAATGTATTGAAATGGATCAGCACAATCTTGTTGTACAATTGACCCATCCACTTGCTGAATGGTCAAAATACCTGCATTACATGAGAAAACCGTTGATTCGCCCAACCCAATCATTGAATAGCGTGCCCAATTTTCCCCACCTTCAACCGATTCAAACAAATAGGCTTGTTGATGATCTTTAAAACGTGCAAAAACTGAAAGTGGTGTTTCAGTATCCGCCAATCTTTGGCGATAAATTGGAATCGTGTTGTAGCCAGATGATTTGAGCTGTTCAAATTGCGCTAAAGTGGTCATGAGTATTCTCTATGGTTTAGGTCTAAATACGTTTTCCCGTTTCAATTGCGTTTTAATTTCGCCATCGAATAACCATAACAAACATCATGCTTTTCTCCTGATTGGATCTATTTCCAACAACTCAACCAAACTATCGACCACTTGCTGCGGCTGACAATCATGAACATTTTCTCCATGATTATAGCCATAGCTCACCACAATACAATCTATACCTGCGCGTCTAGCCGCTTCGACATCATTGCTAGAATCACCAATCATCAGAGTTTCAGATGCGGATGCATTGTGTATTTGCATACAATGCAACAAAGGCAATGGATGCGGTTTCCGCTCTGACAAACTATCGCCACCAATGACCATTTTGAAATAAGGACTGAGCTCTAAAATATCGAGAATGCCTTTTGCCAAGTGTTCAGGCTTATTGGTCACACACGCCATTGCAATATCATTGCTTTGGCAATAATCCAAGAAGGGCAAAACACCTAAATAGACTTGTGTATTGACACATAATTCTTGCGCGTAGATTTCAACAAAGGTATTTAAAAGTTGCTCTTGCTGTTGAGTACTCACCTGCCCAAACAAATGTTCGAGCACAGTTTCACAGAGTTTCGCTGCACCCTTACCCACCCAAGCACGTATCTGTGCCTCTGTCACCAAAGGCAAACCTAGCCGATTTAAACTAAGGTTCATCGCGCGATATAAGTCTGCGGCGGAGTCAACTAGAGTTCCATCTAAATCAAATAAAATCAGGCTTCGCTGGTGTAACTGGGCAACAGACATAAAATCACTCAAAAACGAAAAAGGCATGCGCTCACCGCATACCTTAAATTGTAAAGCATCGCTGGATTATTTAAAGAATAACCACGCCAAGATGGCTAAAATTACTAAAACAATCATTGAAATTAAGCCGACAGACGCATTTTTTCGTTGCAGCTCAACTGATTCTTGAAGTGGTTCTAACTGAACTGAAGATTTATCGATGGTGGATTGAATTGTTGAATTTTCAGGAATTGGTGCAGGTTTTGGAATCGAGATGTTCTGTGGCATACCATCACGACTGATGGATGTGTCCGCCGAACGCTCCGCAATACTTGGCATACCTTGATCATCTAAATTAGATTCAACAGGCTTATTTTCGGGTAAACGCTCTTGAACTTGTACAGGCGCATGCACAGCAAAAACGAAACTGGCAAATTGCAGTCGATCACCATGCTGCAATTCTGCCTCTTGCTCAATGCGCTCATCATTTAGAAAAGTACCATTAGAGGAATTTAAATCTTGTACCCAAACCTGATCATCTTTAAACAATAACACCGCATGACGCCGTGAAACATCGGCCGATTGCAGCAAAATATCCGCGTCTTGATGTCGACCTACCAATAAATCACGTTCGACGATAATTTCTTGCCCTGAGAACTCCCCAGAGTCAGCTAGCAATTTCCAAGACATCGCAACATACCCCTATCGTATTATTGATCACAACATTGTGACATAAGTCACATAATTCATCTACTAGCGTACTGGGCGAACAGTTGTTGTCGTTACTGTACTCTTGGTTCGTTTAGTTTCTTTTACAGGAACAACAATCGTTTGTTTTTTCACCACAACAGGTTCAACAGCTACAGGTGTTGTCACCACGACTGTTTTTTGCTGTATTGCAGTCGGCACTTTTTGGTAAGTAGATGGAGTTTCTGGCAACTGCTGGCGATAAATATCCGCGACATTCTCTGGCAATTTGGCAAAATTACCGTTTTTATCCATAGACAATTGCAAACTGTAAAGTTGGTTATAACGCTGTTGAGAAATACGACGTATATCTTCCGCATCGCCAACGATAGTTGGGTGAATAAATACCAACAAATTACGTTTTTCACCAGTTTTGCTGTCAGCTCGGAATAAACGACCCAAATACGGAATATCGCCTAATCCTGGAATACCTTGCCGAGAATGAATACTGTTATCTGAAATCAATCCACCCAAAACAATGGTTTGTCCATGATCAGCCAAAACAGAGGTTTTAATCGCACGCTTACTAGTCACTAAGTCGGTTGCTTGACCGCGGCTTTCTTGCACTGCAGAAACTTCTTGCTCAACCTCTAAACGTACCGAGCCACCTTCACCGATATGTGGAACAACTTTTAAGGTGACACCCACATCTTTACGCTCAACCGTTGTATAGGGATTTACACCAGTGCTGTTTGTGGTCACAGAACCCGTCACAAAAGGTACGTTTTGACCCACCACAATATAAGCTTCTTCGTTGTCCATGGTGACAATAGACGGCGTTGAAAGTAAATTCGATTTGGTATTACTTTTTAAGGCTTGAATTAACGCACCATATAATTTGCGTGAGCCATCAGCACCTTGTTTATAATCACCCAACAATATAGATGACCCCGTACCAAGTGCCGCTCCCGCACCTGCCGCACCACCTGTTAAATACCCAGCAGCCAGTTTAGACAAACTTGAACCGACATTACTAAAGTTCACTAGACCAATACCACTGGTTAAATCACCCAATGCCCATTGCACGCCTAGCTGGTCAGCATCATCGCCTGACACTTCTATAATTGCCGCTTCAATCAACACTTGTTGACGGCGAGTATCGAGTTGTTGAATCGCAGCATCAATTTCTCGCATCAATTGTGGATCGGCTTTGACGACTAAAGCATTTTGGGTGCTATCCGCAATAATACTAACCCCACCACTATTAAAACTAGTCACACCTGCATTTTGGCTTGTATTGCTTCCACTATTTAAATTAATCGAAGGCGTCGAAATAGAAGATGACCCTGTCGATGAATTCGAATTTTGATTATTTGAAACCAAATTACCAATCGAATTTGATTTATTGCTCGTGCTATTACTTGAAGATGATGACGAAGAAACCGCTTGCCCAGTCACCAAACCTTGCAAAATTTCCGCTAAGTTTTTAGCACTAGCATATTTCAAACGGAAAACTTTTAATCCACCCAACCGATCTGCCGACGGTACATCTAGCATTTCAATGGTATGACGTAAGCGCTTGCGTGAATCAGGGTCACCTTTGATCAGAATACGATTGGTTCGATTATCGGCAATAATACGCACTCGAGAACCAATGAAGTCTTTCGATGTTCCCGTTGAGCTCATGGTTTCCAATAAACCAATAATTTCTTCGGCTTGACTCGATTGCAAGGTAATCGCTTCAATATCATTCTGCCCAGTTCCATCAAGATTACGCACAATACTTTCGAGTTGATAAATATTGGCGGCACGATCTGAGACAATGAGGGCGTTAGTTCCCGCAACCGCAGCCAAATGTGCAAATTGCGGCATCAACGGGCGCAAGGCAGGAATAAGATCATTTGGATTGGTATTTTCCAACCAAATCACCCGCGTTACAATTTGATCACCACTAGCACGGTTACGCACATCATAGGGAATACCCGAGTTTTTCGCATTACTGTCTGGAACCAGTTTTACAGTATTGCCAGATGGTAATGCCGCCACGCCATT
>DAOMAH010000200.1:0-3957 GCA_035426725.1 Acinetobacter sp. | reverse complement strand
GGTGCTTCTAGCGTATTGATCTCTTTTTCAATGCTGTCATTGGCTTGAACTAAAGTCATCGGTGAGATAAATACAGCTAATGCTGCCATCAACGGCGACAAACGAAAGATTTTCTGAACGGGACGGAAAAACGCAGGAGACGATGACATAATTGGGGTTCCATTTTTGCATATCCATCTAAAGCATTATTTTGGATGAATAAATACAAACATTTTGATGTCCCGCATTATTTTCTGCCTAAAATATCAAAAAACTTCGATAATAATTTTAAAATCAAAAGTATGAATCAATTTAGACTGACATATTCGGGAGAAATTACGCTTTAATCCTCTCTCAATCGCAATAAGAGAACGACCAAAGATTTATCGAAAATAATATTGCAAGTGATACTCGTTATCAAGTAGATTGTAGCAAATCCTTTATCTTTTTGTTTTTCTTCTTTTCATTTTAGGAATTTTCCATGCGTTATTTACTTGGTGTTGCACTGCTGTCTACCTTACCTACTTTGGGTTTTGCTCATACGGCGAGTCCATTTTTACTGCCCGATGCTTTTGATAGTAAAGCTGATAGCATTAGTCTTCAAAGTGGAATTACAGTGGAAAAATTCTTCTCTCCAAGTCGTAATTTCAAAACCAACTATCAAGTCACCTCTCCAGATGGCAAATCTGAAAATTTCAAAGCTGCTGCAGAATTGAAAAAATTCAATATTGCCGAAGTAGATTTAACCATTGATGGTACTTACCGCTTACGGACTCAAGAAGCAACTGGCACCCCAACTCAATATGCTTTGATTGACGGTCGTTGGTTACGTGTTCGTGCACCTCGCCCTGCAAATGCAAACCCGATGCCACCTAAAGCGAATCCTGAGCAAAAAGCACCAGAACAAGCAGCAACCAATCAGCCACCGCGTTTTGTAACTGAAGATAAAATTCCTGCCGATGCTAAAAAGATGCAAACCATCAACAACTATATTGCTGAAACTTTTGTGACTAAAGGCAAACCAAGCCCAATTCCTCAAATCAGCAATAAAGGTTTTGAGCTTAAATTTGCAACTCATCCAAATGAGTTATATGTCGGTGAATCATTAAAAGCGCAAATTTTAATGGATGGAAAAGCTGTTCCAAACTTAGAAGTTGATGTGTTCAAAGGTGCAAGCGGCTATCAACCAAATGCAAAACGTGAACAACCACATGTCAAAACCAATGCCAACGGCGAACTTGAAGTTAAATTTACTGAAGCTGGCATTTATTTGATTACCACAGCCTACCCTGAAGCGAATACCGACAATACTAAACAACCTGTTGCTGCAACTTATACCTATAGCGTAACGGTTGAAGTGACTGAATAAAATTTAGATTTATGCAAAAAAATGGCTACTTTAAAGTAGCCATTTTTTTATCTTCTTTTTTAAATCATGCCGATTTTTTCGCCATATTATTTTTACGGATGGTAATCATCAATAATTGAACCGCTGCTGGGGTTACACCCGGAATACGATTCGCTTGCGCCAAGGTTTCTGGACGAACTGTTTTCAGTTTCAAAGTGATTTCACGTGATAAACCTGAAATACCATCGTATTCAAAATCGGCTGGAATTCTGGTTTCTTCCAAACGCTTCAACTGAGCGACATCTTCATGCTGACGATTGATATAGCCTTCGTATTTGACTGCAATTTCAATTTGCTCACCAACCTGCTCAGAAACTTCAGAGCCTGTAAGTTCGGCAATTTGACTGAAATTGATATTCGGACGCTTCAACAAATCAATCGCGCTACATTCTTTACTCAGATCAGCACCCGTCATTTCAACGAATTTTTTACCCATTGGGTTATTCGGTGCCGCCCATAAATGTTGCAATCGAGAGGTTTCACGCTCAACTGCTTCCATTTTTTCGCTATACGCAGCCCAACGCTCATCATCAACCAAACCAAGTTCACGACCAATCGACGTTAAACGCTGATCAGCATTGTCTTCACGCAACATCAAACGGTATTCCGCACGCGAAGTAAACATACGGTACGGCTCTTTCGTGCCTAAGGTAATGAGATCATCGACCAACACGCCCATATAGGCTTGATCACGTTTTGGTGTCCACTCTTCTTGTTCCCATGCACGACGTGCAGCATTTAAACCTGCTAATAAACCTTGTGCGCCTGCTTCTTCATAGCCTGTAGTACCGTTGATCTGCCCTGCAAAATACAAGTTCGCAATCGCTTTAGTTTCAAGACTAAATTTCAAAGCTTGTGGATTGAAATAATCATATTCAATTGCATAACCTGGACGCAAAATATGCGCATTTTCCATACCACGAATCGAACGGACTAAATTAAACTGCACATCAAATGGTAATGAAGTCGAAATACCATTTGGATAAAGCTCATGCGTATCCAAGCCTTCTGGCTCTAAGAACACCTGATGTGAATCTTTATCTGCAAACCGATGAATTTTATCTTCAATAGATGGGCAATAACGCGGGCCAACCCCTTCAATCACACCGGTATACATCGGCGAACGATCTAAACCACCACGAATAATGTCATGCGTTTTTTCACTGGTATGGGTGATATAGCAATTTACTTGTTCAGGGTGCATCGACGCATCACCCATAAACGACATCACAGGCGATGGAAAATCACCCGGTTGCGGTGTCATTACAGAGAAATCGACTGTACGTGCGTCAATACGTGGCGGCGTACCAGTTTTCAAGCGTCCAACTGGTAGATTTAATTCACGTAAACGATGTGCCAAAGCGATTGATGGTGGATCACCTGCACGACCACCGCTTGAGTTCTGTAAACCAATATGGATCACGCCCCCCAAGAATGTACCTGTAGTCAGGACTACTGTTTTGGTGTCAAAACGAATGCCCATTTGGGTGACAACACCCTTCACGGTATCACCTTCAATAATTAAGTCATCTGCAGCTTGTTGGAAAATATCCAAGTTGGCTTGATTTTCTAGAGTATGACGAATTGCGGCTTTAAAAAGAACACGATCGGCCTGCGCACGCGTCGCACGAACCGCAGCACCTTTACGTGAGTTGAGAATACGGAATTGAATACCAGCTTTATCTGCCGCCAGTGCCATTGCACCGCCTAATGCATCAATTTCCCGCACCAGATGTGATTTACCAATACCACCAATCGCTGGGTTACAGCTCATCTGCCCCAAAGTTTCAATATTATGCGTCAGCAATAAGGTTTGTCGCCCCATACGTGCCGCAGCAAGTGCCGCTTCCGTACCAGCGTGACCGCCACCAATTACGATAACGTCGTAAACTTTAGGATAGTG
Organism: Acinetobacter sp.; assembly: GCA_035426725.1. GTDB lineage: Bacteria > Pseudomonadota > Gammaproteobacteria > Pseudomonadales > Moraxellaceae > Acinetobacter. The sequence continues at coordinate 667 of DAOMAH010000200.1, read as the reverse complement.
CATAGTGGTAAATGTGTATTCTAAAAATGACAGAATATTATACAGGACTTTTACGCTAAGATAACAAATTCAGCGGATATTAATCAAAATGCCAAGCAATTGATTTGCTTACAAAGCACACAAAAAGAAACTTTCTGTTGCATTTTCCGCTTACTTTTAACAGAGCTCACCATAATTTCTAACTGGATGTGTACGCTCTTCATCAATCAATTTCTTATGCTATTACATGCAAAATAAATCTTTAGGAAATGATATGAACAAGAAGCTTTTAATCTCAACATTTATGTGTAGCTTATGTTTTACTGCCGTCGCTCAAGCAAATGCTAAAACCAACAACGACTCTCAAGCGCAAAAATATCAGCAAGTGTGTAAAAACAAAAAACAAGGTGATGCAGCTTCATTTGCCTATAAAGGCGTGGTATTTAACGGTGTTTGTCAGGCGGATGATGCAGGGAAATTAACGTTACAACCACCGACCCCAGCAAGCTCATCAACGCCAGAAACACAAAGCCGACTTTCAGAAACGCAATCTGAACCTCGCCCAATGAATTCTGCACCTGTAGAGCAAGCGCCTCCAGCGATGGCAGAGCCTGCTTCTGCACCTGTAGAACAACCCGCTTCTGCTCCAATTGCTGAACCTGCAACTGATGCAACAATCTCACCAGAT
>DAOMAH010000199.1:0-3958 GCA_035426725.1 Acinetobacter sp. | reverse complement strand
CATCATTGGATGTGGTGATCACGACTGCGAATCAGCAAGATGCAGAAACGGCCTTACAAGCGATTCAAACGGAAATTGCACGACTTGATCAGATTCTTTCTGTATGGCGTGATGACAGTGAAATTAGCCAATTGAACCGTGAAAGACAGATTGCAGCATCTTCTGAACTTTATGACGTGATTGCAGCTTGTGAACAATGGCGCGGTGTAAGCTGCGGTGGTTTTGACGCACGTTTAGGACAATTGATTGCGCTTTGGGAACAAAGCAATGATGTACAAAGTTTAGATGCAAATACACAAGAAAGCTTACTTCGTCAGCTACAAACCCAAAGTATTGAGCTGAATCCTAAAACAAAACAAATTAAAATAGACTCAGCTGTAAAAATTGCACCAGATGCCTATGCTAAAGGCTATGTGATTGACCGTGCGTTGATGGCAGCCAAGCAGGCCGTGCCACATGTACAGGGTATTTTGGTTGATATTGGTGGCGACATGCGTGTTTGGGGGCAATCGCCACAACAGGCTGGTTGGAAAGTTGGCTTACAAGACCCGAACCAACGTTTTGATAATGTTGCGCCGACTCAAGTGTTAAATCTTCAAGATCAAGCTGTCGCATTTAGTGGTCAAGGCTATCGCCAACTTGCTGGACAATCGCATTCGATCAACCCACAGACGGGTATGCAAATCCAAAACGTTGAACAATGCGTTGTCGTGGGACAATGTGCGGCAGATGCGGATGCACTGGCAACAGCATTAACCGCAATGTCGCCACAAGATGGTATGCAACTGATTGAGCAGCTCGTTGGATATGAAGCGCAACTGGTTGCAACTGATGGAACAAAACACCACAGCTCAGGTTGGTCTACGTTATTAGATGCAAATCAACCTGCAATTATGCGAGAGGTTGCAGCAGACAATAAAGCAATCACTTGGCCTAAAGGCTATCAAGCACAAGTTGAAGTCAATATTCCAAAAATCAGTGTCGAGAATTATCGTGCGCCTTACGTTTCTGTTTGGGTAACCGATACCAATAAAAAATTGGTAAAAACGCTCGCCGTTTGGGGTAAAGATCAAAAATGGATCAATTCGAATTACGTTTGGTGGCGTCGTTATGGTCGTCAAATCACCAATATTGATGCTGTGGCTAAGCCTTCTCGTCAACCAGGGCAATATAAATTGGCTTGGGATGGTAAAGATGAAGACGGCAAAATGGTCAATCGGGGTCAATATATTCTTCACATTGAAACTTCGCGTGAACATGGCGACCATTCGTATCAAACTGTTGAGTTAAATGTTGCACCTAAAGCATCATCGCAAACGCTTCCAGCTCAGGCTGAAATTGGTGCATTGAAACTTAACTTCCAACGTGGTGTTTAAACGCTGCGTTACCCGCTGAATAGATCATGAGGTTTTCTATTGTATCAACGCCGTGATTTTTACCGCCATGCACGTTATGTGCATGGCTGGTTGTCTGCCTTTGCATTTATTATTTTATTATTTTTTGCGGCGACAGGCTTGTTGCTGAACCATCCTGAATGGTTCAAATCTGACCAGCAGGAGCAAAGCTTTAAGCTGACACTTCCATCAACTTTACTACACTCTATCCAAGATCAAGAAAATCCGAGTCAACCCATTCTGGATTATGTACGACAACAGCATGGATTGATTGGGCGATATAAAAGTAGTGAAGTGCTCGATGGTGAAGTCATGATTCGCTTGGAAAGTCCAGCGGGATCAACGGATGTTTGGGTGTTATTAGATAATGGTGAAACTGAAATCACGTCTAAACCAGCTTCAACTGTTTCATTGTTAAATGATTTACATCGTGGCAAAAATGTCGGAACAGCATGGAGTTGGTTGATTGATATTAGCGCAATCATCATCCTTTTATTGTCTTTGGCTGGTTATATTTTATTTCTGACGATTAAAACACGTCTTGTCACCAACTTGATTTTAACCGCGCTTAGTTTGTTCGCGATTATTTTACTTATGTGGTTTGCCTTGTAAGGTGAAAGAATGACTCAAGCTGTACTGACCATTATTGCTTTTTTAGCAATATTATTGAGTCTGCATGTTTTTATAATTGCGTGGTTGTTATGGCAACACCGATGTTTGAAGCGTAATTCCAACGCAACACATCCGTCGTCGTTAGTGGTGTACGCAAGTCAATCTGGGCAGGCGGAATCCTGGGCGAAGCATACGGCTGAGCAACTAGGTTTAGCGGAAAATCAAATTGAATTACTTGATATACAAGAATTGACGATCGAACATCTACAGCAATATCAACGTATTTTGTGGGTAGTAAGTACCTATGGTGAGGGTGATGCGCCAGACTCGGCACAACATTTTTCACATAAAATTTTGTCGCAATCTTTAGATTTATCTCATGTTTCTTTTGCAATTTTAGCATTGGGAGATCGACGTTATTCGCAATTCTGTCAGTTTGGTCTTACGTTACATCAATGGCTCATTCAGCAGTCTGCCCGTGAATTATTTCCGCTAGTCTGTGCGGATAATTTACATGCTCATGACTTGCAACTATGGATGAATGGCTTAGAACAATTAAGTTCGTCGCAACTGACAATTTTAAATATTCAAAAAGATGTGGTGTCATTAAAACTTGCACATCGTGAATGTATCAATGTTGGTAGCGCGGGCGAGGCGATTTATAAAGTTCAGTTGGTTTCAGATATGCCTGTGCATTGGTTGTCTGGTGATATTTTAGAAATCCAATGTGAAAATAGTGATATTGAAATTGATACTTTTTTATCAGCACATCAGCTTAGCGTTGAAAGTTCAGATATAAATCAATTACGAACTTTGAATTTGCGTCATTTGCCTGAACGTCATAATCAGTTGTTTGATTTATGGATACAAGGTTTTCAAACGCTCGCTCGACGTGAATATTCAATTGCTAGTTTGCCATCAAATGGTTGTATTGAATTGGTGGTGCGGCAACAGCAAACAGCAACAGGATTAGGCTTAGGTTCAGGCTGGTTAACTGAAGGATTACAGCTAGGTCAGCAATTTAATGCGCATATTCAAAATAATCCAAGTTTTCATTTATTGCAAGATGATCGACCTATCATTTTGATTGGTAATGGCACTGGAATTGCTGGTTTGATGGCGCATTTACGCCAAAGAGAGCAATGGGGCTTTACGCAAAATTGGTTAATCTTCGGGGAAAGACAGCAAGAGTTTGATCATTTGTATCAAACAAAAATTGATTATTGGCAACAGCATGGATTTTTAACACACGTGGATTATGCATTTTCTCGCGATCAGGCTGAAAAAATCTATGTGCAAGATCGTTTGCGCGAACAATCCGAGCGTTTAATTCAGTGGATTGCACAAGGTGCAGCGATTTATGTTTGTGGCAGTTTAAAGGGCATGGCGGGTGGTGTCGATCAGGTGTTAAGAGAACGGCTCGGACATGAACAACTCGAACAGCTTAAACGTGAACAACGTTATCAACGAGATATTTATTAACTTGAGTTCGAGTTAAAATCTTTTTCTAATCTATTGAAAAAGATCTTGTCAGAGTCTTGTCGACTTGGTTTTATTGAACTGAGTTTTATTGGATCGAATTTATTCTAACTATAAAAAAGCCATTCACTTTAACAGTTGAATGGCTTTTTTATGTCGATCAGGTTCTTAGGTCATCTTAAAACTTCTTTTCTAAAGTTAATTGGATGTTAGGAATTGCTTCATTATTCCGAGATTCATACAAGCTACCATCGGATTGAAGCGTCAGACGTTCTTTGTAATCTGTACTTAAAATATTGTTCAAGTTCAGACTCGTTGCCCAACCATGCGACAAGCGTTTTGTCGCGGCAAGGTCAACATTAAAACGCTGATTGGTGGTGCGGTTATACGGTTGCCCATCCAACGCTCGGGTAAATTCAGGCGTATAGGTCACGTTGACACTAGTTGAAAGTTGCCATGGCTGGAAGCTGTAA
>DAOMAH010000198.1:0-3969 GCA_035426725.1 Acinetobacter sp. | reverse complement strand
TTATAATTCAACACTAACTACAAGTAAAAAAACTAATGAAAACCTAAATAATTTTATTGGTTCATCTAATGGAACAACTGGTTATGTGATTCCAGCAACAAATACCGCTCCAACACCAATTGCACCAAATACTAATATGGGTTCTGCTGTAATCGATGGTCTGCTGATTCAGCATATGAAGTTTACAACTAAAGGACTATAGGAGTACAAAAATGAAAAAAATAATAGCTTCACTCTTATTGTTCACGGCAAATTTATCTCATGCTGAATTACAGGCTTTAGATAATCAAACACTTCAATCCATACAAGGACAGGGTGGAGCAGATTTGTCTCTAAATTTATCTTTAAACCATAATATTCTAACTGATGCAGATTTACTTGCTGGAACAACACCAACATTTAATTGTGACCCAGCTCGATTAGAGTATTGCCGTTTAGCACTTTCTGTAAATAAACAGTTTGTACAGCAAGGCTCTGCGGGAGCATCAGATCCTGTTTGGTCTACTCCTGCTAGTGACCCTGTGGCAGGCAATAAAGGCCGTAAGCTTTGGGTTGTATTCAAAGGCTTACAAGGGACTATAAATATTCAAAAAATTGGTTTGGATGCGGTAGATTTGAGTTATACCAAGTATATTGGTGGAGTTGCTTCAGGTTCTATGATCAAACCAGCGATACAATTTACATTTGATGGTAGTAAACCAATTCAAATACGTAATCTGGGTTTTAATGCCTTAGCGATTGAGCAAGATACAGGTACTGTTCTGTCATATTTTGATACTGCGGGTAAGCTGATAGAGGGTACAAGCACTAACCCGCAAGATTATGGATTCTTAAAAACAGGAACCTATACTGCTGTGCCACAGAGTACGGGTGCTACAGGTACAACAGCAAATAACTATGATACTGGACGAGAAACGGGCTTTCTTGGCCTGCAAATGAATGGCAATCTTGCAATAGATGGCAAAGTTCAAATTTTTGCATGCAGTAATCATGCTCGTTGTTAAATTTTATAGGTTTCAAAGGATTGAACAATGGAAAAAAATAATCAAAAGCAGCAAACAGGACGTTTCGTACTCAATACGCTCGCAGCGAGCGTATTATTAATTAGTCATTCTGTATACGCCTTAGAGGCGCTTGATGATAATTCTTTGAGCAATGTTAATGGTCAAGATGGGTTGCATGTTAACTTAGACTTTAAAGAAGTAAATGCGGGTACGGTTTTTTGGGAAGACAATGCAGGGCGTGGGACTGCGGGGAAATCTACGGACACAACACTGCGTGCGGAAGCTTCAAATTTTAAAATCCAAGCCCATAGTTCAACACCTACCATCAATCCCAATATCAATATTTTAATGAATAGTGGTAGTCAGGCTAATAAAACAGGTTTGGATTTTAACTTAACAGTTGCGCCAGTCTTAATTAGTATGAACCAGTTTAAAGTATGTGACACATTGGCATGTGGTGATTCTGTGGGTGATCTTGCTGTACAAACCAACTCGAATACCAGTTTTGCTTTTAAGACAAAGGATGGTCTATTTAGCAGAGATAGTCAAAGTGAATTAACATTTAGCTCAAGAAATGCCAATATTTATCTTGGACAAACGACGGGCACAACACTTAACCAGTTGATCCTTAAAAACTTTAACTTTAATTTTTTTGGTAAAGGAGTCATGTTTGTTGATGGTACCGAAGGCTTTATCGTAAGGACTAATGCTGCAAGTGCAGCGGACGCGACCACTTCGACTACGCCCGATTTATCACATGGATATGTTGATTTTACCCGTGTCGACGACCCAGCGAATACTGGTACCATCACGGGAAATTCTTATGGTGCTACAGCGAGCAACTCGGGTTTAAACATCGAACTTATGCTTAATAAAAATGTTAACCCTAATAATCGCTTTGCTGTAGATGCGACTAAAACTCCAGTGAATGGTCAATCTACACCTGAAACAGCAAAGGGGCTTATACGTTTGGGTGCAAGTGGTCGTATGGTGAATGGTTCAATTCAAGTTCGAGGAACAAATTCAAATAGCTTGGATGTCAGTGTAAATAGTGGAAATATACGAACAGATCCAATCTATAATGTGACAAATAACCAATTTGGGAATCCTGATAATACTAATATTTTAGGTAAAGCGAATAACGGGGTTAGTTCGTCAGGAACACAAAATATTATTGGTAATACCGGTATAGCTTTCCGTATGAAAGCGGACTTTACCAAATCGGGTGATGCAATGTTAGGTGGGGACGGTAAAGCAACCACGCTAGAAATTGGGCAAGCAGGTTTAAATACATATGGTTTTGAGTTTGGCGAATTATCGGGCTTAGACCCAGCGAAACGAGGCTCTTTTGACACAGGTAATGTTTATATTAACCTCGTAGACACTAAGTCGGTATTTTTGCCTGCCAATAAAGCATTACAAACGACACGTTATTGGAATGGTACTGCAGCAACGACATTAACTACCGATGCCGATTATGTGCAAAATATTCACAATGGTGTAACTAATGTAAATCCATACGCCTTGCTCGCAGCTATTCGTGGGGCAGAGTTTCAATCGTTTTCACGTAGCGGACGTTTTACCAACAGTGCAAAAACAATCGGTTCAACCATACCTAAAATTAATGATACTGCAGGCAATACGTGGGGTCTCGCGTTGCCGATCTATGACCTGAATGCAAATATAGCAATGTTTGGTACAACAGCACCAGCAAATACATATTATTATGATTTAAATGGCACAAGAAATACCGTAGCAGTGGGTTCGGAACGATTAGGTTTTTCACTGGCGATGAGTACCACAGGTACAAATGGTGCTACAGCTGCGTCGGGTAATCAAAAAACCACGTCTATTTTAGTTCTTGACAGTGCCAGTGCCAATTCAGTGCGATATATGGGTTTACGTAATATCGATATGTTGCTGCGCGGTACAGGAACAATTGGGCTTGAAAATGGTAGTTTTAACGGTAGTTTGCAAGATGTATTGATGATTGCATCGGCACAAATTGCAGCAGGTTATTTGCCAGGTACGGTATATGCAGGAACATCAACACCTGCATCGGCATCATCTGCGGACTTTTCCAACAATAACGATGTTTTGCTTTCAACAAATTTACGTTTTGATGCTAAAAAAGTCGATTTTTCTTTAATTCCAAACAGCGAATATATTGATAGTGAAAATGGTGGTCGTTTAAGCGTTGTAGGTGAGCTTGAGTTTAAACCAGTATCACTTGGTGGTAAAAGTGCCATTCAGTTGAGCGATCCCTTGGATGGTTCAACCATTGGTTTTGATAATATTGATGGTAAAGTTGCATTTAATAATGCGATTATTATAGCACCTGATACAAGAGGCACATGTCCTGCAGCTGGATGTGATGGTAGGGTGTCATTTAAAATAGGTTTAACGTTTAACCCCGCTGGAACCACAGGTATTGGTGCATTAGGGACTGCCAATTCTGCAACCAATCAAGAAAAAATTGATGGTGTGTTGCGTATTCGAGATATAAACCTATATCCACCGACAGCATCAGGCATTAACCCACAACGTTTGGGTGAGGCAGTGCTTACAGGTGGGCGTTTAACAAGTCAATTTGGCATTATTCCTCGGAACTAAGGATAGACGTTATGAATAAAATATTTGGATGTTTGTCATTGTTTTTAACGCCGTTTGCGATAGCAATGCAGCCACTTGATGACCAAAGCCTATCTACTGCAACGGGGCAAGATGGCTTGAATATTGGTGTTAATGTTTCAAAAATTGAGTTTAAACAAATTTCAGTGATAGATAGTGACGGTTGGGATACAAAGACGGTTGCTGCAACAGAATATCGCGGTAGAGCTGCGCTCGTATTTGCACAAAGTCCCAACGCAACTGTATCTAATCCGAGCATAACATTTAAAGCGGGTGGTGCTGCATCTGAATTAGATCTAAAAGCCGTTATTGATACGGATAAAGGAACAGGTAC
>DAOMAH010000197.1:0-4001 GCA_035426725.1 Acinetobacter sp. | reverse complement strand
AAAAAAACCATTATCAGATGATGCGTTACTGATTTTGCTTTTCGTCGCTTCATACTGCGCATGATTAAAAATATCGCCTTCGTCTTGTTCTGGAATTAAGCGAATGACTTGGAATTGTGGAGCATTTTCACCTGCACCTGTAAATTCAATATTTTGCGTTTTAATTTTGACAGGTTCATTCGGCTTAACCTTTACTCTGACTCGGCTATCACTTAGTTTTTCAAAACTAAACTCGGCATCGTAATAACCTACCGCTTGCGCCGCCTGATTGGTTAAGGTGCGAAGCTGCGGTAAGGCAAGATTAAACTCCTCAAAGGATTCTTGCGTAAAACTCGATAATTTGGCTTCAATATTTTTTGCAAGTTCTGGCGGAGCACCCACAACATCTGCACGAATGCGTGGAATTTTTTCCGCACCGACCAAGTTATCTGGCTTAAAACGATTCATTATTCGCTTGAAGAAACCTGGTTTTTCTTCTGGTTGAACAGTTGTGGCATTCAAATCTGCAAGTGTCTTCCCTGACTCATTTGCTTCAACCACAATTTTACTGTCGGTTTGAATGCTCTGCATCAACTGATCGACATTCACTGGCGCTTGAGTAATTTGAGTCAGCTCAGTTTGAGAAGCATCATTGATAACAGCCAATGGTTGATGATTACCATTGACCTGATCACTCTGTGCCGCATTTTTTGCTTCTTCGGCAACACGAAAAATTTCATTCGCCATTGTTTCATTGACAGGAATAACAGGTAAATCTTCCAAGTTTGGGTCTAACTGAATTGGCTTAAATTCATCTATTGGATGGCTGCTTTGTTCTTGTTGTTCGAGTGCCGCCAGACTGTCTTGCTCAGGAAATGCTGTAGTCGTTGCATCGACTGGCGTAATTTGATTTTTTTGGGTGATTGCATCACGATTTGCAAGCGATTCTGCTTGGCTCGCCAAGGGTGATGTGATTTGAGAATCTGCCTGTTTTAAATTGTCGTCTTGCGCCCAAGCAGCAGAAACACAAGAACTCAGTAATAAACCACTACAAATAAGTTTAGGAAATCCCTGCATTTTAAAAATTAAATGCATAGAATGAACCAATGCTGACTGTTTAAACTTCGTTTTAGATGGCATGTAGAATTCTAAACTCATTTTTAATTTATCATTTTTGATGGGCGGAAATTCTTTCAAATCTTTGATTTTCATCTAATCAAACTAAAAGTATCATACATGCGTTTTGTTGTACATTTACAGTACGTCACATTTTTTTATAAATCACAATGAAGTGAACACACGATGAAACAAGATGAGAAATTAATTCTATCTCGCCGCTTTGCTCCGATGTTCCTAACCCAATTTTTTGGTGCACTTAATGACAATGTTTATAAGCAAGCGTTGCTCTTGGTCATCACTTACGGTTTGATTCAGCAACAAACAGCGCCTATTAGCACTTTAAATAATTTAGCCGCGCTACTGTTTATTTTGCCTTACTTTTTCTTTTCCGCCACCGCAGGTCAAATTGCCGACAAATACGAAAGATCGCAATTGGTTCGGTGGATTAAAATTCTTGAAATTATCATTATGCTCATTGGTAGCGCAGGTTTCTTATTGGGAAATTTGTGGTTGCTGTTATTCGCTTTATTCTTAATGGGCACACATTCCACCTGTTTTGGCCCAATCAAATATGCCATATTGCCCGAAATTTTAAAGCCGAATGAGTTGATGTCTGGAAATGCTTTATTTCAGTCTGGCACTTCGATGGCTATTTTATTGGGGATGATTTTAGGCGGAGCAGTGATTGCATCATCAGATGAAAATTTGTTGTGGATTAGCATAACCGTCGTAACGATCGCCTGCTTAGGCTATTTGAGTAGTCGTTTTATACTGCCACAGAAAATTGCGGCGCCTGATTTGCAAATTGATTGGAATTTTATCCGTACCAGTTTTCAAACCTTGAAATATGCCAAAAGCTTACCGATTGTTTTCACCATCTTGCTCGGTAATTCTTGGTATTGGTTTTATGGCGCAACCTATCTCACTCAAATTCCACAACTTACACAGCAAAATTTACATGCCTCAGAAAATGTGGTGAGTTTACTGCTGACCTTTTTCTCAATCGGTATTGGCGTTGGTTCATTATTGTGCCGCAAAATTGGCGGAACTGAGATCAATATTAAAATGGTGCCTTATGGTGCGATTGGCTTGACCTTATTTGCCTTTTATTTAGCCATTAGTTTGGACTTTGTGCCAGTACGCACGGGTGAGTTATTGACGCTGACAGATATGTTCACGCAAGGCGCAGTATATTATCACGTCATGTTAGCGGTAACGTTACTCGGAATTAGTGGTGGATTTTATATCGTCCCGCTATATGCCATGATGCAAGCCTATTCACCAAGTTCACATCGTGCTCGTGTAGTTGCTGCGAATAATATTTTAAACGCCATCTTTATGGTGTCTTCGGCAATTTTTTCGATATTAATCTTAAGTATTTTGAAAATTGACATTAAAATCTTATTTGGAATTACCGCAATTTTAAGTGCAATTTTTTCAGTTTGGTTATTGGCTCGGCTTAAACCTTTATTGGCAAATGAGTCAAATCGATTAGGGGAATTATAGATGCGTCATTACACAGGTTTAGATAAATTGATCAATTCTTTTGATCAAGCCTTACGCAGTATCGTTCCCGATGCGACGGCTGCACAACGTCCAAACCCTGCCGCTGACACTGAGGCTCAACTTTGCGTCAGTGATGCACGCCATGTTGCAGGCTTGATGCGTGTGAATCACACTGGCGAAGTTTGCGCCCAAGCGCTTTATCACGGTCAAGCTTTGACGGCGAAATTGCCACAAGTTCGTCAAGATATGCAACAAGCTGCAATTGAGGAACAAGACCATTTGGCATGGTGTGAAGATCGTTTAAAAGAACTAGATAGTCATACCAGTTTGCTAAATCCTATTTGGTATGGCTTGTCTTATGGTATGGGTGCGATCGCAGGGATTGCAGGTGATCAATATAGCTTAGGTTTTGTGGCAGAAACTGAACGGCAAGTGAGTCAGCATTTACAAGAACATTTACAACAGCTGCCAGAACACGACCAACGCTCACGTCAAATTTTAGAACAAATGAATCAAGATGAATTGCATCATCGTGATACTGCCTTGCACGCAGGTGGTGTAGAACTACCTTCTTGTGTAAGAATGACCATGACTGCTATTTCAAAAATCATGACCAAGACCAGTTATTATCTTTAAATATGGAAGTTCGTATCTCTTGAATATTTGAACAAGAGATGCGTTGCTTATCGAAGTCCGCGCTCAGCTTTAAAACGCTCTAAATTCCGCACAGCATCTTGATAATCCAATTGCACTTCGCGGCTATTTAAACGCAGCTCATATAGACGTTTTTTATAATCATCGCGATCTTTTAATGGTAAATCCTTACGGTCTAATTCTTTTAAATAATAGTTCAAATCGCTTTGTGAACGATTAAATGCCGAATTTGCTTGGTAATAATCATTGGCAACTTGATAGTAAACGCGTAAAGATTCACGCTTCGCAATTGGGCACACGCGAAAATCACCTCGTCCAGTTAAGGCCTCATTAAAAATTGTTTCAGGTCGACAATAATAACCCAAACCTTGCTGATAGCCTTTTTCATACAAACTTTGATTGGGCACCACACTGGCTTTTTGACAAGAGGAATAATAACGATCTAAACGTGATTCTTGCCCCGCCGAGCCATCTTTTTCACCGACATTAAACCAATTGGCAGTTTTGCATTGCTCTACACTCATGGCAGCACAGCCCGACAACAGGACTGTAAAAACTGGGAGGATGAGTACTATTTTCATAAGGTCTTACCGATTTTTGTTTTATTATTTTTATAAAATTACATTGTAATGACAGGATATTCAATCATTTGTTCATCAGAAAATTTAGGATGTTGCCATAAATCGTTGAGTGGAATTTTGACATCGGAAGCTAATGGCAATTTCTTCGGGTTAAACTGCATT
>DAOMAH010000196.1:0-4034 GCA_035426725.1 Acinetobacter sp. | reverse complement strand
AATAAGTAAATAATACTTGCAGAAATGACAGCACCAGCGTTGTTCCCAGCATTGCAAGAATGGTGGTTTTTGTCACATGTTTGGCGACTATTCGACGTGCTAACATTACAACCCCACTCGCTGAATACTCTTCTTAATTTTCGGTGCTAATTTCTGTTTACGGGCAAAAATTGCCGCAGCAAATGCATAAATCGCCAGTATTGTCGGATACGCCCACAAGTCCAAGGCATCTTTACTAATTCGGGTTTTAATCGCAATCATCAACACAACCAAACTGGCGAAAATAAAAATGGCAGGAATTAACCGATAATAGCGACCCTGACGTGGATTTACTTCAGACAGCACTACTGCCAACATGAGCGCGATAATTACGATCCACGGGCCAAAAATCCGCCAGCCCAATTCACTACGAATTACTGCATCATCGCGTTTTTGCCATAATTTGCTGATCGGTAAGGCTTCAACGTCACCACTTTCAAATTTCACATCTTTATCATTTTCTAAACGTAGGCGATAAGACTGAAATTCGGCTTGGGTATATTGCGGTCGATTGGGATAAATTTCATAACGACGACCTTGGACTAAATCCACCACATTGGCGGTGTCATTGGCGACTTCAACTCGTGTCGCTTCTTTGGCCAAAATCATCACATCAGGTTTTCCGTCCTGACTGGCTTTTTGATAGAAGAAAATATCTTTTAAGTTTTTACGATCTTCCGAGAGCGAACCCGCATAGATGGTAAATGGCCCTGAGGAAATAAATTCTTTCGGTCGAACTAAATCAAAACCTGTGCGCACCGCTTGCGTATTGGTCAGTTTTTCAAACTCACGTATGCCCCATGGCCCAATCCAGACCATCAGTCCAATTTGAACAATTAAATAAACAATCGTCATTGGCAAAAGTAAACGCGCCAATTGATTGCGACTGACACCACTACCGTTGAGCACTGCCATTTCATGATCGACATAGAGTCGACCAAACACCAGCATCAAGGCAATAAAAAAACCTAAAGGAAGAATTAAGGTTAAAAATTCAGGTAAACGATACGCCAAAATACTAAATAAAATACTGGCGTCTAAACGCCCTTGCGCTGCAATACCAAAATATTTGATTAAACGTCCGCCCATCATAATCAAGGTGAGTAAACCAATGACTACAAGAGATGTCGAAACCACCTGTTTGACGAGATAACGCCGAATAATCAAAGTAATACTTCCAAAAGACCAATCAAAGGTGATGCTAGTTTACCCGAATGTTAAAAATATAAAACCTATCGCCTGTTGCGGATTGCAACCTCATATCTGAAAGTGTTTAATGGAATTCTCTTTCCTTTTTGTTGATTAGGTTCGATTCAAACCATGAAATTTACCTTACATAACACTTTTCCAAGCCAAACATCGAGTGAGTCTTTGTGGATTTTGGTCGATTCAGAACAATTACAAAACAACTTAAATCGCTATCAAATCAACCAACTACAAGACGTGCTTAGCGCAACTCAATACAAAGCAGGATTAAATGAAAGCCTACCGTTAATTGCCAATTTGACCGTTCAAGCGCATAGCCAGCTTTTAGGCTTAGGCAAAGTTGAAGAATTGAAAGCCACGAAATTAGCAAAACTTGCACAAACCATTATCAAATCATCACAAAATAAATTTAAACAAATTACGGTCGATTTATCTGCCTTACCAAGTGAATTACATTCACTCTTTGTCTTGAATTTGACCCAAGCCGCTTATGGTTACGATGAATTTAAATCGAAGAAAAATGAATTTAACTTAGAAACCATCCACCTGGTTGCAGCGCAAACGACTTTGGATGATACACAGCTCAATGTGCTACAAGCAGTGCAATCAGGTCAGAACTATGCACGTGATTTAGGCAACCGCCCGCCAAATATTTGCTTTCCTGAATATTTAGCAGATCAAGCACTTGCCCTCGCCACGCAATATCCAACTTTATTAAAAGTGACTGTTTTGGATGAGCAACAATTAGCTGATTTAGGCATGAATGCCTTTCTTGCGGTGAGTAAAGGGTCTGCCCGTCCAGGACGTGTGGTCACGCTTGAATACAACGCCCAAATTGATCAAGCACCTGTGGTCTTAGTCGGTAAAGGCGTGACTTTTGATACAGGTGGCATTTCACTCAAACCGGGTTTAGGTATGGATGAAATGAAATTCGACATGTGTGGTGCAGCATCCGTACTCGGCACCATGCGCGCTTTATGTGAAGCACAATTACCAATTCATGTGGTCGGTGCAATTGCTGCTGCTGAAAATATGCCATCTGGTCATGCGACGCGCCCCGGTGATATTGTTACCACTATGAGCGGTCAAACCGTCGAAATTCTAAATACGGACGCTGAAGGGCGTTTGGTGCTGTGCGACACGCTGACCTATATCAAACGCTTTAATCCTGCTTTGGTGATTGATATTGCGACACTGACAGGTGCATGTGTGGTGGCGTTGGGTAAAGTGGTCAGTGGTTTATTTACCCCTGATGATGAGTTGGCGCAAGAACTGCAACGTGCAGGCGAACAATCGCTTGACCGTGTATGGCGTATGCCTGTGATGGAAGATTACCAAGAATTGTTGGATTCTCCTTTTGCTGATATCGCCAACATCGGTGGCCCTTATGGTGGTGCAATTACCGCAGCATGTTTCCTTGAACGTTTTACCCGTGATTATCGTTGGGCACATTTGGATATTGCAGGCACGGCGTGGTTATCAGGTGCAGCCAAAGGCGCAACAGGCCGTCCAGTACCATTATTGATGCAGTTTTTAGCCAATCGTGCTGCAACACATGACACAAATTAGTTTTTATTTATTTGAAAAAAGTAATGAGCGGCAAGTCGAAAGTGCTTGCCGTTTGACTAGAAAAATTCTGAATCAACATGCGAAGATTTGGTGGTATTGTACAGATAGTAATCTGCAGATCGAGTTGGATGAGTTGTTGTGGACTTTTGATCCACAGAGTTTTATTCCGCACGGCATTGATGACATCGAAAGTTCAGTGTGTATTTCAGCGCAATTGCCGCCTAGCCATGATTGGATTATTTTTAATTTTAACCATCATGCACTTGAACAGATTCAGAATATTCGCCACATTATCGAAATTGTGGAAAATAATGAAAGTGCAAAACAGATTGGACGTGAAAAGTTTAAAATGTATCGTCAATTCGGCATTGAAGCGCGAACATTTAAGCTCTAAATTCATAGAGAATTACAATATTTAAGGAGTGTCGTGTGGCATTAAACGTAGGTCAAGATTTTAAAAATCGTTGGTTAAATACCCCTGAAACGGTTCGTCAAACCTATCAGGAAGATTTGGCACGTATCTGTGATCTGTTGTTGCCACAAACGCTGATTCAAACGTGGAACTATCACGAAGAAAAAGCGCAACAACTTTCCGAGCAGCGTATTGAACAAGCTTATGTTGATCTGAAAGCAGAATTGATCGAGCAAGCGCGCATTCGTAAACAGCAAGCCTTGGAAAATGCTTTAGCTGAAAAACGTGCTGCCGATGCAGCGTATGCTGCGCAGTTGCATGCCGATGAAGTGCGTCAATTTGAACAACAAACGGAAAATCTGTTGGCTTTACGTCAGCATATTGACCTTGAAATCACCCAGCAAACCGATCGTTATCAGGCTAATTCTGAACATCCGAGCATTAATTATGCGCAGCCACGCCCGATGCAGATTGAAGATCAGCAAATCTTGTCTGAGTTGGAAAGTGTGCGTTTGCGTTTAGAGCTTGAAGCTGAAACGTTGATTGAGCATGCGGTTACAAGCTTTCGTGCAAAATTGCATGCGGTAGCGCAGGATGAGATTGAGTACATTTTGAAGAATAGTAATTTTTCTAATGGCGAGTAAAGTCAGATTCTTTTTACCAGATCTCCAATAATTTAAATAGGCGACAATAAATGTCGTCCTTTAATTGATAAAACTTGCCTAAAGACACCAACATATAGAAAATATAAAGACGTGCAGCTAAAATGGCTCGTAGTACCTATTTTTATCACGAGAAACTGTGCGGA
>DAOMAH010000195.1:1567-4039 GCA_035426725.1 Acinetobacter sp. | reverse complement strand
TGAAATGATATTACTAAATAAGCGTCCAAGGCTAGGTTTGTGCAACAAAGCCGAAAAGGTCCTAACCTTTTGAAATTTTTAATTCACCCTACTTCAAAAAACCATTCTCAGCTAAAAATGCCATGCTGATATTAGATTCAGTTTTCTGTTCAGCTGCTTTGTCGCCTAACAATAAACGTTCAATATAACGCGCCAAGACATCAACTTCTAAATTCACTTTGCTTCCGACTTGCCACGAGCCGATATTGGTGCGGTCAGCCGTATGTGGAATCAGGTTTAAACTTAAGATATTGCCACGTAAATGGTTAATGGTCAGACTTATACCATCCACTGTGACTGAACCTTTTTCCGCCAAATATTTTGCCAACTCCACAGGTGCAGTCACCTCAAAATACAAAGAACGCGCATCTTGACGCACTACAGTGATTTCACCCAAACCATCAACATGACCGCTGACGATATGCCCACCAAAACGTGTGGTCGGTAGCATGGCTTTTTCCACATTGACCGCTTGCCCGACTTTCCATTGCCCCAGAGTCGTTCGATTCAAACTTTCACGCGAAACATCAGCAGCGTACCAATTCGCACCCCACTCAATCACGGTCAAGCAAATACCATTGGTGGCAATTGAATCACCCAAATGCACATCAGACATATCCAAATCTGTTTGAATGCGCAAGCGCACATCACCGCCGACATTTTGTAGACTTTCCACTTTGCCTAAACTTTCAATAATGCCTGTAAACATTTATTTCTCCTGCGATCTGCAAAGGGTTTACCACAATTCCAATTGAGTACTATTACCCGTCGTATCAACACCGCCCAATTCAGCGAAATGATACAACTGCCCAAGTAATTGGCGTAGCGGCGGGCCAGATTTAGCGTGAGTATCAGTAATCACAATAAATTCTAACACCCGTGCGCGTTCTGACTGTCGCTGCTTACTGACCCGATAACGCGGTACATCTTGGGTCAACAAGGTGACTTTGCCACGCTTTAAATTGGCGTTGAGCAAATCTTTGGGTTGAATATTTCCATCGGTGGAATAACTGGTCAAAATATAACGTGCGTTGACGGTCGCCAATAATTTCTCATAGGCTTCTTGCGCATACTTCGACGAATTATAAGCACTCGGACGCTCTTTGCGCCATGCTCGGTCGATTCCGCTTTTAAAACCTTTGGTATCGGGCGTTGGCAAATCCACTTGATCCCACAGCGTCAGTGAATTTAACACATGATAATTACTGCTATAGGCATGTTGATTATACGGCGGATCAAGATAGGCCACATCGACTTCAAAACCACTCATTTGATTGGCTAAATGCTGCGCATCAACACACCACATTTCCGCCGCGGGGCGTTGGGTATCACCAGTTTCACAAAAACGACTTGGGGTGAGCCACAACAAAGATTCAATTCGTTCCAATGCCGTCTGCGTTCGTCCGCCCCAGCCTTGATGGAAACTTTTAAACACGCCACTGGTATTGCTGACAAAACTGGCGGAATACAATAATGGTGCGAGTAAGGCACTCATTTCGACATCGTTAATCGCACCTTGCGCTTGCCACGTGGCAATTTGCTGACGAATCGCATCAATCTTCATGCCATTACGGCGTTTGAAGAATAACCGATCACGGCTCGGATCATACAGATCATCATTGCGTGGGCATAAATTATGCGTCACCCAACCTTTGACTTCTGGTAGCCGATTTAAAATGTCGATGGCTTTTTGATAACCGCCCAATTGCTTAAATTCAGGCGCATCAACACAGGCTAAAATCGCATGGTTTAGCGCATGACTATACGGCTCCCAATCATTGGCAATCACACGATAACCATTTTGACGAGCCAAACGTGAAACCACACCACTGCCTGCAAAAAAGTCAGCGAAAATGGGCGGATTTTTCTTTTTGCTATTCAGCGTGCCTGTAATCTCAAGCGCTTCTAAAATCAGATGCAGTAAACGACGCTTGTTACCTAAATAAGGCACCAACTGATTGAACAAATATTCATCTGTGTTGCGTGCCGAATGACGACGTTTGTGATAAACCAAAGCTTCTGGATTCATATCATCTCTTGGGTAGGGCGCAATCTTAAGCGAATATCTTGCCCAAGTTGAGTGACATCGAGTAACTGAAAGCGGAACTGCTCTGCCATACGATTGAATTCTGCGCTAAACAGGGGGCGAGCCGTTTGCCCTAGTAAAGTAGGCGCAACATAGCTGATCATTTCATCAACCAAGCCCTGTTGTAAGAAAGCTGTAGATAAGGTTGCCCCCGCTTCCACCAACACATCATAAATTTGATGTTGTTGACATAGTTGCTGTAACAGTTGATCTAAGGGTTGCGGCGCGAATTGTATCACGCCTAGATCGGCAAGGTCTTGACGAAATGGGGTCATCACCATCACAGTTTCAGGATTTTGTAAGATTTGTGCAGAAATGGGCAATCGTGCCTGACGATCCAAAACAAT
>DAOMAH010000195.1:0-1467 GCA_035426725.1 Acinetobacter sp. | reverse complement strand
GATTTTGTAAGATTTGTGCAGAAATGGGCAATCGTGCCTGACGATCCAAAACAATCCGTTTTGGCTGTACGATATTTGCAAGGTCAACAGTAAGCTCTCCTTGCGCCACTACATCGCTCCTCATCTCCTGAGAAAAGACAGGGGCTTCACCAGTCGTATCAGACATTGAATAAGTATAAGTCTCCCTCCCAACAGGGGGGAGATTTAGAGGGGGGTAAATCGATAACTGTCGAACATTCAATTCACAATCATCGGCTAACACCGTTTGAATACCCGTGATTACTGCGCCTGAAATTGCACGCCAATGTTGCACATCCTGCCGAGCAACTGCACCTGTAATCCATTTGGATTCACCCGATGCCATAGCAGTACGCCCATCCAAACTTGAAGCCACTTTTAAGCGTACATAGGGTTGTCCAGTCGACATGGCTTTGAGAAAACCTAAATTTAGATTTTTGGCACTTTGTTCACACACGCCAATTTCAACTTCAATGCCCGCATCTTTTAAAATTTTAACGCCTTGACCTGCCACCAATGGATTGGGGTCGGCACAAGCGATAATGACTTTTTTGACTTGTGCTTTGACCAGTGCTTCGGCACACGGCGGGGTTCTGCCGTAATGCGCACATGGCTCTAGAGTCACATACGCAGTCGCGCCTTTGGCATGTTCACCTGCTCGGCGAAGCGCAAACACTTCGGCATGCGGCTGCCCTGCTTTCGGATGATAACCCTCGCCGATGACTTGCTCATCTTTAACAATCACACAACCGACATTCGGATTGGGTTTGGTGGAATATTGTCCAAGCTTTGCCAATGCAATTGCACGTTGCATAAATTTTTGGTCTTGCGTCAATTCGGACATTATTTCTCTAATTTAATTTCGTTTTCACGTTGCTGCATTTGCTCAATTTGACGGCGGAATGCTTCAACATCTTGGAAGTCTTGATATACCGAGGCGAATCGAACATAGGCAACACGATCCAGCGCGAACAATGCTTGCATAACAATTTCACCAATTGTTCTCGATTTCACATCTCGCTCGCCTAAACGACGAATTTGTGACTGAATATCACTGAGCACGGTTTCAATTTGCTCTTGCGTCACAGGACGCTTTTGCAAGGCATGCATGAGTGAGCGGCGTAATTTTTGTTCATCAAAAGGGTCATTTCGACCGTTCGATTTAATTACGCGCGGCATCACCACTTCATAACTTTCAAAGGTGGTAAATCGTTCACCACAACTGGTGCATTCGCGACGACGTCGAATTTGACAGCCTTCGGCAGCCAAACGTGAATCGATGACTTTACTATCAGCTGCGTTACAGAATGGACAATGCATAAGGTAGGATTATTGACTCACTTTGGCTAAGTGTAGCAAAGTTTTGTCGATAGCTAAACTCAAGATCGAAACACAAAAAAGCAGCCAAATTTGGCTGCTTTTTTGATCATGTTGAGTAATCGATTATTC
>DAOMAH010000194.1:0-4052 GCA_035426725.1 Acinetobacter sp. | reverse complement strand
TAAGAATGAGAGCAATTGCTCAAATAATTTTACATTTGTCCTGAATTGCCATGTCACTTCATACATAAATGATTAAACTCTTGCGTGCTTTACTTCAATGCCATTCTGCGTAAAAATCTAAGTTCAAGTTAATGCGCGAATTTTTAGCGGCAATAAAAGCAACACTACGGAATAGTATTACTGAAAGGCACAACAACTTACCGATCAGTTTGGAGAGTCACATGAAGAAATATCAATGTATCGTTTGTGGTTGGATTTACGATGAAGCAGATGGCTGGCCACAAGACGGCATTGCAGCAGGAACAAAATGGGAAGACATTCCTGATGATTGGACTTGCCCAGATTGTGGCGTTTCAAAAGCCGATTTTGAAATGATTGAAATCTAAATTACTCAAGTCTATTCGCCTCTATTTATTTTAGACATTCAATTGCTAGACTAAATGCGCAATAGACTGATCAGACCATGATGACCGTCATGGTCTTTTTTAATGTAAAGATTAAAATTTTGGAGAAAATAATGCACCCTATCGTCATCATCGGATCTGGCATGGCAGGTTATACCGTTGCCCGTGAATTTCGTAAATTAAGCCCTGAACACGAATTGGTGATGATCTGTGCAGATGATGCGGCGAATTATGCAAAGCCGACATTATCCAATGCTTTTGCAGGCAATAAAGCGCCTGAACAAATTGCTTTAGGGGATGCCACTAAAATGGCAACTCAACTCAACTTACGTATAGAAGCGGATACTTGGGTTAAAGAAATTCATGCGGAACATCACGAAATTATTTTAGAAAAAAATGGGACTACGACCACTCAACCATATTCAAAACTGGTGCTTGCCGTGGGAGCAAACCCGATTCGCTTAGCCATTGCGGGCGATGGTAGCGAAGATATTCATGTGGTGAACTCGCTGATTGATTATCGCAATTTTCGTGAAAAATTAGCGACACGAAAAGATAAACGTGTGGTGATTTTAGGCGCAGGTTTAATCGGCTGTGAATTTGCCAATGATTTATTGCATAGCCAATATGATGTGACGGTGATTGATCTTGCAGCGCAACCTTTAGGGCGTTTATTACCTGCTCATGTTGCCCAAGCCTTTCAAACAAATTTAGAACAGGCTGGAATTAAATTTGCGTTATCGACTACGGTAGAAAAAGTCGTGAAAATCAATGACGGCGACGACTATGCCGTTACTTTGGCGAATGGTCAAACCTTGGTTGCCGATATTGTACTTTCTGCCATTGGCTTACAACCTAATCTTGCGCTCGCAAAAGCTGCCGATATTCAAACGGGTCGTGGCATTTTGACCAATGGCTTTTTAGAGACCAATCAAAGCGACATTTATGCTGTGGGCGATTGTGCTGAAGTGAACGGAACTTTATTGCCGTATGTGATGCCAATTATGCAACAAGCTCGCGCTTTAGCTAAAACATTAAGCGGTCAAACCACGGCAGTACATTATCCAGCTATGCCTGTTGCAGTCAAAACGCCAGCTGCACCACTCACGGTGTTACCTGCTCCCATTGACGTTGAAGTGACATGGCAAACCGAAGAATTTGAAGATGGTATGTTGGCAAAAGCAATTGATGGTCAACAAACTCTGAGAGGCTTCGTGCTATTGGGTGCAACTGCAAGCAAACAACGCCTAAGTCTAACCAAACTCGTTCCTGACTTGATTCCTGCACAAGTTTAGGAGTTTAATACTTAGGTTTATTCAAGATCAGGTTTGTTCATTTAAATACCATTAACAAACCTGTGAATAGTGGTAGAAAAAATTCAACTCGGAACGAATGCCATGAACAGTGCCCTTCAATTCAATATGTCGCCATACGCTTCATTTATGCAAGAAACCAAAGTCACTTTAGGCAATGGTATTGAATTACACGTCGAAATGGGCGGCAACCCTGAACATCCGACCATTTTGTTGGTGATGGGTTTGGGCGCACAAATGCTGTTCTGGCCAGATTTTTTTTGTAAAACCTTGATAGATCAAGGCTTCCGTGTAGTACGTTTTGATAACCGTGATATTGGCTTATCTTCAAAAATTCGCAACAAAGGTTTACGCCTCAATAAAATGAAACTCATGAGCCGCTTTATGTTTGGCTTAGGTAATGAAGGCGCACCATATACGCTTTATGATATGGCAGATGATGTAGTGATGCTGCTCGATCAATTAGGCATCGAAAAAACCTATATTATAGGCGCGTCGATGGGCGGCATGATTTCTCAAATCGTTGCTGCAAAACACCCTCAAAGAATCGAAAAAATCGGCTTGTTATTTACCAGTAATAACCAGCCTTTTTTACCACCGCCTTTTCCAAAACAATTATTTAGCTTAATCGGAAAACCTGCGGCACATGATGAAGACACGATGGTTAATCATAGTCTTAAAGTCTTTCATACCATCGGTTCGCCAGGTTATATCAACCCTGTCGAGGCGACACAAACTATCCGTAAACTTTATCGTCGTAGTTTTTACCCAGCTGGCGTTTTACAACAGTTTCTAGCAATTTTATGCACGGGTTCATTATTGCCACTGAATAAAAATACCACTCAGCCCACTTTAGTCGTACACGGCTCTAAAGATCGTTTATTGCCACCAAGCCACGGCAAAGCGGTTGCAAAAGCAATTTCAGGGGCGAAGTTTGAATTAATTCAAGGAATGGGGCATGATATTCCCGCACATTTCATTCCACAACTGAGCGGCTTATTTGCTCATCACTTTAAATCTTCACACTAGGACACTATGGCTGCATTACCCTCTTTAAGACAGCTATCATATTTAGTGACGTTGTCAGAAACACTCCATTTTACTGAAGCAGCACGCCGTTCATTTGTTACCCAATCAACGTTATCGGGTGGCATTATGGAGTTAGAACGTTTACTTGGTGGAGTTTTGGTCGAACGTGATCGTCAAAATGTCCGCTTAACCCCTTTAGGTGAACAAGTTGTGGCACGCGCACGTGTGTTATTGGCCGATGCGCAAGACTTAATGCGTCTTAGCCGAGAAATGAGTGAACCATTAACGGGTGATTTGCATCTTGGGATTATTCCAACCATTGCTCCGTTTATTTTGACGCGATTATTGGATGAAGTTCATCATCAATTGCCGAAAATTCAACTACATTTGCATGAATCTCAAAGTGAAAAAATTGTTGAAAAGCTTGAACATGGCAATTTAGATATGATTGTTCTGGCACTTCCTTTTGATACACGCGGATTAAAAGTAACGGAAATTGCGAAAGAAAATCTATTTCTCGTACATCATAAAAAAGATAAGAATGCAGCAGATGCAAATTCTTTAGATGATTTGGATTTGTCTCGTTTGGTGCTGCTTGAAGAAGGTCACTGTCTACGTGATCATGCCTTAAGTGCATGCCCTGTTGGTGAGCAAAAAAATGATCATCGTTTAAAAGCAAGCTCACTTCCGACTTTGGTGGAAATGGTTTCATCTGACTTAGGTTTTACCTTATTGCCAGAAATTGCACTTAAAAACAGTATGATTCAGTTCAATGAAGAAATTGCAGTAAAAGCCATTGAAGCTGCGCCAAGCCGTACTTTGGCATTGGTCACGCGGAAAAGCACGCCACTTCAAAGTGAGTGTGATGTAGTTTTTCAAATCTTACAGAAAATTACCGCGCATTTAAGCTAATAAAAAAAGCCCGTTCTTCAAATTGAATGGCGGGCTTAAATTCTCAAAATTACAATTATTTTATCTCTAATAAATTCACTTGTTCTACTTGAACATCACTCATGTTCTGACCTAAATCGAGCAGTTGATCGAAATAAGTTTCTACAACTTTGGCTTGATCTGCGGTATTTTCCACTTGATACATGCTTTGGCGAAATTCATTACTCGAACGTAAACCTTTGGTATACCAAGCAATATGTTTTCGTGCAATGCGACAACCTGAATATTCCCCATAAAATTGATACAATTCAGATAAATGCCCAAGTAAAACATTTTTAACTTCTAAAATATCGGGTGCAGCTAAATGTTCGCCTGTTTGCAGATAGTGGGAAATTTCACGAAAAATCCACGGTCT